>JALQVX010000290.1 GCA_023263555.1 Crocinitomix sp. | reverse complement strand
AATCGACCTTGTTTGATATTGCGTTCGAAAATCACATCCAAATGCGGTTCGTAAATAGGGACAATACCATTTTGCATTTTTTCAACTTTTGCTTTGTCGATATCAACGCAAATCACATTGTTCCCTGTTTCGGCAAAGCATGTTCCTGTTACTAACCCAACGTAGCCTGATCCTATTACAGCAATTTTTTTCATTTTCTTATCTTTTTCGACCACTCACGTTTGAGCAGATTTTTATAATTCTTTGAGGTGAATCACCCCGTTTATGATCGTCTGGTAAAAGTCCTTTTTTTTTGACTTAATTTTAAACCGCTTGGTTTAGGAATGATTCCAATGTTTGACAAATGTAAGTCAACTGCTCCTCATCCAATTCAGTATGCATAGGAAGTGAAATAACAGAAGTACACAGTTCATTTGTCACTGCGAAATCTTCATGATTGAAATTTTCTGGGCCGTAGGCTTCTTGCGTGTGAATTGGCATTGGATAATAAATCATTGCAGGAACCTCATGCGCCTGCATATAATCCTGACACGCGTATTGGTCAATACCTTTAATTTTTAATGTGTATTGATGAAAAACATGTGTGGAATAAGATGCAATTACTGGTGTTTCTACACGAGCATCATTGCTAAAGTAATTCGAATAAAAAGCAGCAGCTTTTTGACGAGCAGCAGTATACTCATCTAAATGACGCAATTTAATACGCAGAACGGCTGCTTGAACAGAATCTAATCGTGAATTAACACCTAATCGGTCGTAGTAATAACGCTTGCCCATTCCATGGTTTACAATAGAGCGCATAACTTGTGCAAGGTGATCATCATTCGTGAAAATCGCACCACCATCTCCATAACAACCTAAGTTTTTTGAAGGGAAAAATGACGTTGTACCAATGTTACCGATCGTTCCTGCAGCATGTTTTGAACCATCTTTTGACGTATAGATCGAACCAATGGCTTGAGCAGTATCTTCAACAACGTACAGATTGTGTTTCTTTGCAAGCGCCATGATCGCATCCATGTCAGCACATTGGCCGAATAGATGAACGGGAATGATCACTTTTGTTCGAGGCGTGATTGCTTTTTCAATCGCTTCTAGCGAGATATTAAATGTGTCAGCATCAACGTCAACTAAAACAGGTTTAAATTTCAAAAGTCCAACCACTTCAACGGTTGCCGCAAACGTAAAATCACTCGTGATAACTTCGTCTTCCGGTTGAAGATCGAGCGCCATCAGTGCAATTTGTAGCGCATCTGTTCCGTTTGCACATGGAATGACATGTTTTACGTTTAAATAGCTCTCCAGTTCAGTTTGAAGGTCCTTCACTTCCGGTCCATTGATGAACTGAGCAGTTTGAAAAACATGTTGCGTATTTTGATCCACTTCGGGTTTGATTTTCTCATATTGAGTAACCAAATCGACCATTTGAATTTTTTTCATCTGTTAAATAACATTAATCTATTGAATAAACTTTACAAATATAGCCAATAATATTCGCTTTTAATCGTTTCTTTGAAGGGCTTTTTTTAATTTAGCACTCTAAAAATACACGATTATAACGGCGTTTATAACGGACTTATTATATCCTTTTTTTGAGGGATTAACAACAAATATAACATGAGAATAGTTTTCCTTTTGATTTTTTTAGGATCCTTCGGGTTAATCGCACAAATTAGCTTAAAAGATTCTGTACGAAATACATTTATTATGGGGTTGAATTATAAAGCGACTTTTCCAGAAGGTGATTTAGTGAAACGTTGGGGCTTTCACAATTCAATTGGGTTGGATATCGATCAAAAATTAAAATCAAATTTAACAGTCGGATTGAGCGGCGGTTTCATCTTTGGCAGTCAATTGAGAGATTCGACTATTTTTAATGATTTATATAATTCGTTTGGGACGATTACCAGTCTTTCGGGAACGCCAGCGGACGTTCTGTTTTTGATGCGCGGTTTTACCAGTCATGCGACCGTGGGTCAAGTCTTTAATCGTTTTGGAAATAATGCGAATTCGGGTCTTTGGGTTAAAGTGGGCTTTGGATTCATGATGCACAAGATAAGAATTGAAACCTTGTACGACGTGGTACCGCAATTGGAAGGTCAATATCGAAAAGGATATGATAAATTGACAACAGGTTTTTCTTCTATGCAGTTTATTGGATATCTGTATCAAGCAAATGTGCGACTGTTGAAGTTTTACGCAGGATTTGAATTCACACAAGGTTTTACTCAAAATATTCGAAATTATAATTTTGACACCGGTGGCCCTGAACCGGATCCACGATTGGATCTGCAATACGGTTTTAAAGTGGGTTGGATTCTGCCAATTTCTCACCGCACTAAAAGTGAATATTATTACGATTAATGAAGTTCTTGTACCGATTCGGTGTTCGATTATATGCCTTTGCTGTTCGCATTGCGTCTCTCTGGAATCCTAAAGCGAAAGCCTGGATGCGCGGTCGTGCAGATGTTTGGGAGCAGCTAGAAAATTGGAAAAAAAATCAAGATCCTGTCTATTGGTTTCACTGCGCTAGTTTAGGAGAGTTTGAACAGGGTAGGCCCTTAATGGAGCGTTTGAAACAGGAGCGAGCCTGTCAACTTATAATCACTTTTTTCTCTCCTTCGGGATATGAAATTCGGAAAAATTATGAGGGCGCTGATCTCGTGATTTATTTGCCTCGCGAATCTGTTCAGAACGTGAATCGCTTTTTAGATCGCGTTCAGCCCATTGCTGCATTTTTTATAAAGTATGAATTTTGGGCGACTTATTTGACCGTATCAAAAACGAGAGGCGTTCGATTGTATAGTGTGGCAGCTGTATTTCGCGATAACCAATTGTTTTTTAGATGGTATGGTGGTTATATGCGAAATGTTTTAGGTTTATTTGATCGTATTTTTGTGCAAGATAGAACCTCTCAGGAAAAACTAAAAACCATAGGTGTTGACTCGATTTGTGCGGGTGATACAAGGTATGATCGTGTCATGGAAAATGCTGCAAAGGTGAACGCTTATCCACTGATTGAACAGTTTGTTTCCGGTGATAAAGTGCTTGTCATTGGTTCGAGCTGGCCTGCAGATGAAGCGGTTATTTTTGATTACTTCAAAACGGATCAATTTAGGTGGAAGTTGATTATTGCACCCCATGAAATCGATCCTCTCCATCTCCTTTCAATTGAAAAAGAAGTGGGTTTATCATCTGTTCGCTATTCTAATTTAACGGCTGATAACTCCAGGAATGAACGGGTATTGATTATTGATAATATTGGTATGCTGATGAATGTCTATCAATACGCGAATGTGGCTTATGTGGGAGGTGCCTTTGGAAAGGGGTTGCATAATATCTTGGAGCCTGCTTGCTTTGGTGTGCCAGTGATCTTTGGAAACAATTATGCGAAATTCAATGAGGCCCATGACTTCATTGCTCATCAAATCGGGTTTTCAATTTCAAATACAGCTGAATTTGCTGCTGTTTTTCGGGAGTTGGAATGGGTGGATAGAGGCGGGGAGGTCATTAAATTTATGCGTGAACGGGTAGGGGCAACTCAAAAGATTTTGGATCATATCAAGGCATAAAAAAACGCGACAGAGTCTGCCGCGTTTTTGTGCTAATTTTCACGATTTATTTTTTTACTAAAATAGCCTCACAGTCAAAAGTTACTTCAATTTTGTCTGCTGTGATCGCGTCATATTCAGCTTGATCAATTTCTTTTCCGTTTTCCGCAGCATCATCCAATAAGTGCTTTTGGAATTCAACCGTTAATGTGTCTTGTGTAGCAACGCCATAAACAATTGCTTCGGTTCCAACCGCCGTTTCGATAGGGATGGTGAAATGATCTCTGAAGAATACACGAATAGGATCATAATTTCCATTGCTAAACGTGATCCAACAGCCTGCTTTTTGGCAAACCTCATTAATCGTAACCGCTACTTTTCCTTCAAATGTACCAATCGCTTCAATTTGCGTATTCATTTCGTCTAACGAAGTTTCGTTGCCTTCTGCTTCAATTTCTATGTGACCGTAAAGTGTATAATCTCCTTTGTCAACACCGTCAAAGGCAAGTGCGTCTTCAACAACTTCTTCAACAACTGCAGCGGTTGAATCGGTTGTGTTCTCAGTATTTTCAGTTTCTTCATTTCCTCCACATGAACCTAGTGAGATGGAAAGAGCCAATACGGCAAGGATTGAATAATTTATTTTCATAGTTGATTATTTTCGACAAAGATATTATTTTCTCATTCTCTATGCAATAGGAAGGCCATTTTTTGCTCTTGTCATAGGCTCTAGTAGGATAACGTCTTTTCCTTCTACTGCTCCTAAGACCAAGCATTCACTCATGAAGTTCGCGATTTGTTTGGGTGGAAAATTGACGACAGCTACAACTTGTTTTTCAAGTAGCTCTTCTGGTAAGTAACGTTCGGTTAATTGAGCAGAGGTTTTCTTTGTTCCTAATTCTCCAAAATTAATCCATAATTGATAGGCCGGTTTCTTTGCCTTTTCGAAAATTTCCACTTTTTCAATCGTTCCAATACGAATGTCAATTTTTTCGAAGTCAGCCCAAGTAATCGGTGGTTTAGTCATTTATCTCTAATTTAAATCCTACTCCATGAATATTGTTGATTGTCACACGCTCATCTTCTTTGAGGTATTTTCGAAGTTTAGTGATAAAGACATCTAAGCTTCGGCCCACAAAATAATCATCTTGTCCCCAAACAGCATTGAGCACAATGTCTCGTGTCAGGACTTTGTTTTTGTTCTGAACGAGGAGGTGTAGTATCTTTGCCTCTTTCTTTGTTAGTTTCTTTTCTTCTGCATTTGAATAAATCAGTTTGAAGTTCTCGCTGTCAAATTGAATTGCTCCTAATTGATACACCGTTTCAGATTCACTCGGATCAAAAATATCTACGCGACGAAGAAGGGCTTTAACACGAAGTAAGAATTCTTCTGTACTAAATGGTTTGGTTAAGTAATCATCACCCCCAGCACTAAATCCTGTTACTTTATCTTCTGTTTGGTTCTTTGCTGTTAGAAAAAGAATTGGAATTTTTTTATCCAATTTACGAATATCTTTTGCCAATGTGAATCCGTCTTTTTTTGGCATCATCACATCCAATATGCAAATTTGAAAATGATCCTCATTGAACTTTTGCAGTCCTTCGGCGCCATCTGTGCATAGAGCAACGTCATAACCTTCAGATTTTAATTGATCCTGAATCACAAATCCAAGATTGAAATCGTCTTCAACAAGTAAGATTTTTATTTTCGTATTCATATCTTAATATTTTTAGGTTTGGGATGCGCCATTTGTTGGCAATGTGATAATAAATTCACTTCCTTTGGTCAAAACACTCTTTACGCTAATTGTTCCACCGAGCTCCTCCGTGATGGTCTTGACATAAAATAGGCCCAAACCAAATCCTTTTACATCATGTAAATTACCTGTCGGGACACGGTAAAACTTGTCAAAAATATGTTTCAAATTCTCGCGAGAAATTCCTTTTCCGTTGTCTTTAAAGCTGATAACTATTTTACCCCTTAGATTGGCAGTTGAAATTGATATTTCTGGTGTCTTATCACAATATTTAATCGCATTGTCAAGTAAATTATTGACGATATTCGTAATGTGAACTTGGTCTGCTTTTAAAAGTGGGTTCTCCGCATTTAGGTCCAGTTGGATGCTTCCTCCAAGCTCCTCTAATTGATTGAATTCAAAATTTTCCGCGGCCTCTTCTATAATCTCGTGCACATTAAATAGGCTAAGATTTAGTTTAATTTCTGTTCGGTCTAAATTAGCTACGTTCAACACGCGCTCCACTTGCGATTCGAGTCGTTTATTCTCTTTGTAAATGATGCTTGCATACCGCAATAATTTATCTTTTGCGTTTTCTGGATCTAAATTCATCAAGGTCTCAGAAGAAAGTCCAATTGTAGCAATCGGCGTTTTCAATTCATGTGTCATATTGTTGATGAAATCATTTCGAATCTCGGATAATTTTTTCTGCTTGAAAATGACTGAGATTGAAAAGCCAAAAAAGATCATGACAAAGAGGATGATAGCGAAAAGATAATACCAAGGTGTGACATCATTTGGCAATGATTCAAGCGAGACATTTTCAACTTTTGGAAAAACAACAGAAAAATAATGAAGGTCTGAATTGAGTTTCATTTGCAAATCTTCATCCAATTTATAATCGTCATTTAATTCTTGATTGGTAAAAGTTGAATCGCCTTCGAATTTGATATAATCGCCATAAACAATACTGTCCGAAAAGCAATCGTAGATTCCGTATTGAAAGTCTTCTTTTATATTATGGTTGTAAAACTCGTGTTTTAATAAAAGTTCTAATAAAAACGGATGAAGTGTATCCTGTAATTCGACTGTGAAATAATTCGTAGTTAATTGTTTTACATTGCCATAGAGATCGCCGGGCTGCTGATTGATACGTTGAATTTCATCCGCGACTTTTTTTAATGCAATCGTCACCTGATCGCCAAATTGAACTCGACTTAGACTGTCTTGTCTGTTTTGAATGGATAAATTTGTTTCTTGAAATTCAATGTTCTTTTTGATCCAGAAAAATTGAATCGTGAGGATGCAAAGAATTGAAGCGATTCCCAAAAAAATGACCGTCCGTAGGTTTTTATTGCTCATTGATAGATAAATTTAAAGTTAAAATTTGTTTTAACCGAATTACTATTAACTTTTCCTCTGTATTTAACTAAAAATTAAGAATTATGGCAGTAATGAAGGTGATAGAAGTCCTTTCAAGTTCAACAAAAAGTTGGGAAGAGGCAACGTCAATTGCAGTAAAGCAAGCATCAAAAACGATAAAGAATATTCGTTCTGTATATTTACAAGATCAAAGTGCAGTAGTTAATGATGGTGAGGTAACTGAATTTCGAGTTGCGCTAAAATTAACGTTTGAAGTGAACTAATTTAGCGTTTACTCCTTCATAAAAACCATCTGATCAGATGCTTTTTTTGTTTAATAAACAAGCGAATAGATAGCAACTGATTCATTTCCTTTATAATCTTCACTGGTAATACGTAATTCATTCTTTCCTACGGTAAGTAAAGGTTTGCTTTGTGTATTTAGGGGGATGATATAGCGCCCTTTTTTTCGATTATAATTCATGAGAACCCATTCCCCGTTGAGGTAGGCTTTGTACGATTTTATTCCAGCCAAATTGTCGGTAATGGACAACTCCAATGTACTGTATTTGGTAATTGTTTTCCCTTCAGTGAAATCTAAAGGAGTAATTTGAGGTGCAACGCTGTCAACGACGATAACATAGCTCCCAAATTTTCGAGGCTGGCATTCAACCCATCCATCAATATAGTTGCCACCGATAAAGTTTAACCCGCCGCGCTCCGAAAGAGACGCTATTCCTAACTTGTAAACCGGAAAGTTTGCGGGTAGTTGATGTGTCTTAATGCGAATATCAAACTTACTTTGAACGGGTATGTTTTCTTCACCAAATTGGAATATGTCGCTGAAGTATGCACTCGAACTATCAGTTCTATAAATAAGTTGTAACGGCTCATAAAAACAACCTGGTTCCATCAAAACTTGAAATTCATCCTTCAAATAAGTGTTTATTGAATCGGGGAAAAGGTAGCTGTTCGGCTGATCAAAAGGGTTTTTAGTAGGTGAAGCACTGAGGTTTGGTCTAATTGTAAAGAGAAGTGTAATGGAGTTGCCATGTGCGTCAACGGCCTTGAATTCGTATTTTCCGGCACAGGTTTTCCAGTCAAATTTGCCGTCATTTAGCGGGTAAATCTCAAGTGGGTTGATTACAGTGGTGAAATTTTTATGAATGTTTTTTTTGTTCTGTTTGAATTCAAAATAATCTTGGTGTGAATTCATAAAACGGTTATGATCAAAGATCAAGTAGTCGATTTTTTGCTCGTGTTTTTTTTCTCCATCCTTTGAAAGTGTGGAATGATGAATGCCACAAATATTACCCGCAGCATCTAAACGATCGGTAGTATGGAAACCAATGCCTAATAACGAATTCTCAGCCATTAGATTACTGATATCAATCGGTTCTCCATTGTTGATTTCATAATTGTCTTTCCCTTTGGTACAGGAGTAATAGATTGATTTCCCTGGAATCATATACCCCTTTTCTGTTATAGCATAAAGCTTTATACCCATCATGTTTGGCGGTGTGGTGTCTTTTATTTTGGAGCGATAGCAGTTAAATAATAGAGGATTTAAGGCGTGTTCAGTAGCGGTTTCTCGTATTTCAAAGTGTAAATGTGGAGCATAAGAGCTACCCGAATTACCCGAATAAGCAATCAATTGTCCTTTTTTAACAAAGAACGAATCAACCAAGACATTTTCGTCTACCGCATCACTTTCCAATCGTTTTTGTTGTGCGTAAAGTAAAGCTTCAATAGCAGGTGGGAACCGACTCAAATGGGCATATAAACTTGTTAGTCCGTTGGGGTGATCAATGTAAAGTGCCTTTCCATATCCCCATTCTGAATTTCTAACCCTCGAAATATAGCCATCTTCAATAGCATATATCGCCTGCCCTTCAACACCTTGTGTTTTAATGTCTAATCCTGAGTGAAAATGATTGGCACGCATTTCTCCAAAATTACCGGCTAAAATTAAGGGAATCGACAGAGGAGGTGCCAATACCGTATTTTCAAAATCAATTTCTTTTGCCTTGTAATGTTGACCAAAAGAAGTAAAAGAAAGACTGATAAAGAGCAATAGTAATAATTTCATTGATTTGCCGATTTAGTATAGGGTAGTGCAAATATAGTTCCAACTATTTTCACGCTGTAGCTTACCTATTTTTCTTATTAAAAATCTGTTTTTGATAAATCCTTTATAAATGCTTTGAAATTGCCAATCAGAATCGTACTTTTGCACTTACTATTTTGAATGTAAATACGAATGTCAGAATCAAAAGAATT
>JALQVX010000274.1 GCA_023263555.1 Crocinitomix sp. | reverse complement strand
CATCATATAAATCATCAAGTCCATCATTATCACTGTCGTTAATCAATGTTCCGTCTAGATTCATATTGTCAATAAGCCCATCATTATTCTCATCTGCTCCCCCTGCCTCTACTATATCAGCAATGCCATCATTATCCGAATCTAAATCCAAAATATCTGGAATGCCATCTCCGTCTGTATCCGTTGGGTTCGTTGATGGGTCATTGTCCCCATCTTCATTTAAATCTTCAACTAAGTCCGGAATTCCGTCATTATCATCATCCAAATCATCATCATCATCAATACTATCACCATCCGAGTCATTTTCTCTAAAATCAAGATTACCAACTCCTGGTACATCTGCATCAGCAATCACGCCATCTGTCAATGGATCAACCGTTCCGTTGCCTGCATTTGTAAATGCTGTTCCGGCATCTAGAACGACCGTGTCAAAGGCGTCATCTAAACCGTCATTATCTGAATCCGTTCCTGTTGGAACAGTATCTGCAACACCATCACCATCTGTATCATGACCTTCAAGAAGATCTGATTCACCGTCGTTATCCGAATCTAAATCGGTATAATCTGGATTTCCATCACCATCATGATCATAATCACCAATTGGCGTTCCGCCTGCATCAACATCATACGCATCATCAATTCCGTCACCGTCAGAATCTGTTCCTGTTGAAGGTGTATAACCTCCAGTTGATTGACCTTCGATATTGTCTACAATTCCGTCACCGTCTGCATCAATATCTAAGAAATCTGGTCCACCTGTACCATCTGTACCATCTGTATTTGGAACATCCAAAGCCGTTCCGCCATCACCAGCACCCAGAATTGTATTATCATCTGTATCAACAACATCAGCATAACCATCACCGTCAACATCTGTATAACCATCAATTTGTCCGTCACCGTCAGTATCAACGCCACCTGCTTCGATAATATCTAAAATACCGTCGTTGTCAGAGTCTAAATCCAAA
Organism: Crocinitomix sp.; assembly: GCA_023263555.1. Classification (GTDB taxonomy): domain Bacteria; phylum Bacteroidota; class Bacteroidia; order Flavobacteriales_D; family Crocinitomicaceae; genus Crocinitomix. Next base: position 18,104 of record JALQVX010000274.1, on the reverse strand, counting down.
TAATTTGGTCTGCCATCTTGGTCTGAATCTGGATTTTCTAGTGGCGCACCAGCTGTAGTATCATCTAAACCGTCACCGTCCAAATCTTCAAAACCATCTATAACTCCGTTCCCGTCTTCATCCGTACCACCCGCTTCTACGATATCTGAAATACCGTCATTATCAGAATCAAGATCAATCATATCAGGGATTCCATCACCATCTGTATCTGTTGGATCTGTTGTAGGATCACCGTCGCCATCTTCATCCAAATCTTCATCCAAATCAGGAATACCGTCGTTGTCGTCGTCTAAATCAAAATAATCACAAATCCCATCTTCATCCGAATCTATTGAGCACTGACTTAGCTTTAACATAAATCCATCATAATTGTCGACACTAGTTCGTGTATCGATTCCATCAGTTGGGTCAAAATCAACAGTATTGTAAAAGCTTCCAAATGCAAATATTTCGTTATTTTCATTAACTATAAAATTGACGCTATGTTCATTATTGCTATGAGGAGCTACAAGCTGCTCTCCAATTTGCTCGACCCATATTAGGTTCCCGTCCGGATCTATTTTTTGAATATATAAATACGAAGTTCCTGCCGCGGAATCGCTAGGACTTAATAGTAATTCTTCTGGTCCAAAATCAAAATCTGCTTCAATTGAAGACAGACCACATGTATACAAATTACCTTCCAAATCGGTATTCAAACCTGTTATCAAAAGTGAAAAAGTAGGGTCAGCGACACCTGGATCTGGCACTGTGCTCTCGTGGGTTTTTCCCCAAATAAACTCACCTACATTATTCAATTTTATAATATATGCTCCCGCTAATCCAGTTTCAGCAGCTGTTAAATTATATTCGTCTAAACCAGTGTCCGCATCAAACGTTCCTCTGAAATATCCCGAAACATAATAGTTGCCGAATGTATCTTCAATAATATTTCTACCAAACACATTACCTGTTTGCGTGTAAGTATTATGCCAAATAAGTTCTCCATCAGGATTAAGCTTCATATTTATAGCATTCCAACTGATACCTGGGTTTATGGTCAAAATCTCTGAAATAGCCGGATCTAGATTAACATCAAAATCAGTAGCATATCTGCCATTTAATAGAATATTTCCATCTTCGACAACTTTAATTTGGTTAACATAAAGGTTTCCACCTTCAAACATTTTAGCCCACAAAAATTCGCCATCAGAACTTAGTTTTAAAAGAACTTGATTTCCATCTATGTTATCTGGAGCAAGCGTATATACTCCAGCACCTGGATCAAGATCAGAAGGGTCCGTTAGGTTAAAAGATAACACGACGTCACCATTAGTATCCACTCCCATTCGACCACCGACAATAGGCAAAGTTTTAGCCCAAATGAAGTTTCCGTCAGAATCAAGCTTTATTATACACACCCCATTAGGATCCGTTGCTAGAAATACACTAGGACCTGGGTCAAGATCAGGCGTGCCGCCAAAATAACCATAATAGCCACCGTAAACATATACATTGTCGTCTTCGTCTACACGAATTTCTGTCGGGTGCATATGGTAGGCATTTGTGAGAGTGTGTCCCCATATATAATTGCCATCACTATCACTTTTTCTAATCCAATAATTAATGTCACCACCTGAGGATGTAACCTCTCCTCCACCATCCATATCAAGCATAATTGTTCCAGTTAAATAACCCAAAGTGACTATACTTTGATCACTACATAATGCGCTAGACTCTGGATTTATATCACCTACTCCTCCAAAAGCCTTTGTCCATTCATATATGGGAGATCCTTGACTAAATATATTTGATGAAATTACCAACAAAATAATTGAGCATACTAAATTTTTCATAATTTTCTAATCTACAATTCGAGGCACAAAAGAAGCTACATTTAAAACTAAAACAGACACTTATTTTACAAGTGCTACTATTAAACTAATATCTGTTGATTTTTTCACCTAATCGCGGCAAAAAAAGAAGGCTGCAAACTTTTTATAAATTTATTGGATTAATGACTTGGCTAGTGTGAACGTATTTCATAGCTATACCGCGCTTTATCGATTATTCTATAAATTCAACTGTCTTATGAATTTAGAGTATATCTTATCCAAATAGTATTGGATATGTTTGATAGAAATATGTTTATGCATTACCCTATTTCAATCTTTAACATAAATTTTATGAGTAAGTCGGAGCTTCATACTATGATTATAATTTGATTCAACTCATTGCATATAATATTGATTTACCATGGGTTTCCATCAACTTTATAGTTATTATTTTTTTTAATTAACAAACATTTGAATGTTTCAGTTTTTGGGGAAGCTTACCATTGAAATAGAATTGGAACAAAAAAAGAATGGAATTCCCTCAATCGGAAAATTCAACAAAGCGCAAGACATTCGAGGAAGTTACCTAAACGACCATTTGCGAATACAAACCGTAAGAAGTGAGAAATATCATTTTGGCGACTTTATTATTGAACACGCCAAGTATCAATTATTAGTTACGAACATACTTGATAACTAAATTACGCATGATTTGGGATTTGAATAGCCTTAAGATTTCACTAAATTATTTAAGACTAAAACAAGATTAAATCCAACAAATGATAGAACATTGAACTAACAGCCCATTTCCGAATCTAATAGTCGCTTCTTGCCATGAATGCAAGAGCTAATGCTCATATTTCAACAAATATGAAATTTCCCTTTATTCCAGCGCTTAAAAGTTGAATAAACTTGAACAAATCGTCCTCCAAAAAAACGTTTATTTAACCCTGTGAAATTGACGCCTTAAATCATAGACTAAGGTCAAGTTAATTTTGCGAGCAATTAATTTAGATGTTCAGTAAACTTAAATTAATTCCTAATGTCCTCAAGAATTTGAGGTTTACGCCTAATTGAAATGGGTATTTTGATATTATCCTCCAAATAAACAAAATTCCCTTTTATGGTAAGGATAAAATATTTATTGACTAAAAACGAATGATGGGTTCGTAAAAAAATATTTTCCGGAAGTATTTCTTGAAAATACTTTAAATTTTTTGACGCTAAAATAACTCTGCCTTTTGTGTTGATTTTTGTATATGCTCCGTCAGACTTACAAAAAAGAATTTCACTAATATCCACTATATATTGCTCTTGGTGAGTGTTAATTAATATTCGTCCGTTTGTAGTTGAATTATTTTTATTTTCATTAACTATATTTTTTTGTAAAATTAGTTCTCTAGCACGAATCAGTGTCTTTAGCAATTCGTTAGGATTTAGTGGTTTTAGTAAATAATTCAAAGCATTTACTTTAAAAGCATCTAATGCAAATTGTTCAAATGCAGTGATAAAAATTAATTGAAATTGAAATTCACCTATTTGCTCAAGTAATTCAAATCCAGTTTGTTTGCCTAAAGAAATATCTAGTAATAATATGTCAATTTTTGTAGAAGCAAGCTTTTTAATACCATTCTGAACAGAACCAGCTTCAAAAACTACTTGGTTCTCAAAGTCAATTAATTCTAAAATTAATTTTATACCCTCTCTAACATTTCTCTCGTCTTCAATTATACCAATTCTCATATTTTCACATGTTTCATCCCTATGAACCTTTAGTAATGCTGGTAAAATTAAAATTATTATTGCTTGTATAAACTATTTCTTTGATATCTTTCCCCATCTATTATATCAATAAAACAATCTGTGCTTCTAAAACATTAGCGTTCCATAGGTTAATTGATAATTTCAATAAAATTCCGTTTTGAGGAATATTAATATCCGACAGCTATTTTATAAGCGTCCTTCTTCAGCATTTTCTTTCGTGCCGACGGACATGGTGACCTAAAAAGTCTACTGCAAAGACGAGATAGCTGAGCGTTTTCACAAAATTAAAGTTGCAAGGCTTGAGACTTATTCGGCCCTCTTTTGTCACTCAATTTGACTGATGTTTGTGTTTGTGTGTACTCCTTCGCAAGCGCTCGGTGTAAAAGTCTTGAGGGACAAAACAGTGTTTCGTGCAAGTCACCCGCTGTTATTTACAAAAACCGCTTATTAGAAAAGGCCTTCCCCGACCCAGACTTCAGATATTTCTCAAAATTATAAGCCTGATATTTATCAGAAAAGGCGATATAGGTTACCAGCTCAACAGGAAGTCGTGTTTTGGTGTAGGAAACTTGTTTTGATCGGTGACGTTTTAAACGTTCTTCAATGTTAGAAGTGCAACCGGTATAGTTCGTACCATCTGCGCATCTCAATAAGTAAAAATACCACGTATAATTATTTGACTGGGTTATTAACTATAGTTCTTCCAACCATCCCGAGCCATGCGGAGGTCTCCGCCGAAGCTCGAGCAGCCTTGGCGGAGAAGAGAAAAGGTGGAGCACCAGACGTAGAGTCTGGGCTCTCACAAAATAATGAAATCAGAGATTTCTGATTTTGTGGAGCCGGAGGGGATCGAACCCTCGTCCTAACAATGAGTCTATCTAGTTTCTACATGTTTATTTTGTGATTGAATTTCAGTCAGGAGTCGGACACAAACAGCCTATCCCTGACCTAAGCTACTTTATCTCACTAAGACGTCGCAGCACCGCCTTAGCCAGATCATGCATATGATGCCTGTGATCCGAACTTGATGATCAGAAGTTCAGCAGACAGCAAGGTCCCCTTACTATACTTCGGGTGGACTAAGAGTAACTAAACTAAGTTTAGATTACGCAGCCAATGCGTATGAATTATTGTTGTCAATTATTCATGTTACAAATACTTTTAACGAGGTATATTGCATTTCTCGACATGCTTGTAAATCTACCGCAGTTGCAGTCAAATCCAAGTCGGCCCCAAAGAACGAGGTACAAATTTACGCAAAAAATCCTTCTTAACATGGCGTTAAAGACTTTATAAACCTAAATATTCTTAGTTTTGTAGAAATTAACTTAAAAAGGTTGTTCGAATGGCAAAAATCAAACTAGCGATTATACGAGAAGGTAAAGTTCCACCAGACAAAAGAGTGCCCCTTACACCCCATCAATGTGTGGAAGTAATGGAAAAATTCCCACATGTAGAAATCTTTATCCAATCGAGTCAAGTGAGAGCGTATAAAGATGAAGAATATGCGGCATTGGGACTTCCTGTTGTAGAGGATATTTCCGATTGCGACATTATGATGGGTGTAAAAGAGGTGAACAAAGAAGATTTGATTCCCAATAAAAAATACTTTTTCTTCTCGCACACCTACAAAGAACAGCCCTATAATCGCGCTTTATTGCAAATGATTTTAGATAAAAAAATTCAGCTTATTGATTACGAGGTATTGAAAGATGCCAACGGAGCTCGTATTATAGGATTCGGGCGTTATGCAGGAATTGTAGGGTGTTATAATGGATTTTTAGCCTTTGGCAAGAAACATAATTTGTATACGTTAAAACCTGCCAATCTTTGTGCCGACCGGACCGAATTGGAAGAAGAATTGAAAAAGATACAACTTCCAACTGACATGAAGATTGTAGCGACAGGTTTTGGGCGTGTTGGAAATGGAGCGAGAGAAATTTTAAAAACGATTGGAATCACTGAAGTCAGTTCAAAAGAAATTCTTAGTCAAACCTTTGAAGAGCCCGTTTTTGCTTCGTTGGATGTTCACGATTATTATGCGAAAGCAGATCGAAGTGATTTTGATAAGAAAGCGTTCTTTGAAAATGGAATGGGTCATATTTCAACGTTCGGACGATATTTACAAATTGCTGACCTTTATATTGCCTGTCATTATTGGGATGCAAGTTCTCCGTTTATTATTTCACGTCACGATTTGAAAGAGCCGGGAATAAAGACGTCAGTTATTTCTGATATTTCTTGTGACATAGATGGGCCTATTGCTTCCACTATTCGACCTTCAACGATTGCAAATCCTTTGTACGGTTATGATCCTGAAACAGAATCAGAAGTGGATTTTATGCAAGAAGGCGCCATTGGCGTTCAGGCTGTAGACAATTTGCCGTGTGAATTACCAAAAGACGCATCAGAAGATTTTGGTAATGCTCTGATTGAAGGCGTCTTTCCTGCATTATTTGGAGAAGATCCCGATCGCATTATAGAAAGAGCGAGTGAAACGAATTTGAATGGTGAGCTAACCGAAAAATTCGCTTATCTTCAAGATTATCTCTTAGGAAACTAATGTTTAAATTTTTATAACATTCTTTAACATTGGGAAACGTAAGTTTTACACTATCTAAACGTTTAATTCATAAGAAGAATTATTAATTTCTAAATGATGTAACCTTTTTAACGAAAATTCGGTTATATTGGAAAGCAATTAATTTTAACGTAAAGTGCATTTTGCTATTGACAAGCGTCAAATATTAGCGTAACTTTGCACTCTACTTATTTAACACATAAAATAAAGAAAAAGGATGAGGCAGTTAAAAATTACAAAATCCATTACCAATCGTGAGAGTCAATCTTTAGACAAGTATCTACAAGACATTGGAAAAGAGGAACTTATTACTGCTGAAACAGAAGTAGAATTAGCAAAAAGAATTAAGCAAGGCGACCAAGCGGCCCTTGAAAAACTAACAAAGGCTAATTTACGATTCGTAGTTTCAGTAGCGAAACAGTACCAAAACCAAGGCTTAACCTTACCAGATTTGATTAACGAGGGTAATTTAGGATTGATTAAAGCTGCGCAGAAATTTGATGAAACAAGAGGATTTAAATTTATTTCCTACGCCGTATGGTGGATTCGTCAATCAATTTTGCAAGCATTAGCCGAACAAGCACGTATCGTCCGCTTACCTTTAAATCAAGTAGGATCTTTAAATAAAATTAACAAAGCATTTTCTAAACTCGAACAAGAATATGAGCGTCCACCTTCAGCAGAAGAGTTGGCAGAAGTATTAGAAGTGCCTGAAGATAAAATTAAAGAATCTATGAAAGTGGCAGGTCGTCACGTATCTATGGACGCTCCCCTATCTTCCTCAGAGGACGGTGGAACATTGATGGATGTGATGGCCAATTCAGATTCTCCAAAAGCTGACAAATTATTGATGGCTGAATCTTTACAGAAAGAAATCGAACGTTCACTATCTACCTTAACAGATAAAGAGCGTGAAATTATTCGTTTGTTTTTTGGAATTGGAATGAATCATGGATTAACACTTGAAGAAATTGGTGCAAAATTTAATTTAACGCGCGAACGAGTGCGTCAGATTAAAGAAAAAGCGATCAGACGATTAAGACATACTTCACGTAACAAATTACTGAAAGCTTATTTAGGCTAAACAATTTATTAACAATACTCAACGTCCCGACTAAATCGGGACGTTTTTTTTTGCTTTAAACTTTGAAATCGAAATTAACCCACTAAATTTGCAGGCTTAAATCTTAAACATTAGATAAATGGAATCATCTTCAGGCTACGAACAGGAACTCCAAAACTATATTGACAGCGAAAAGGCTGCAGTTAAATTGGCGTTTTATGTTGGTGAATTATTGTATAACAAAGGTATCGAATTAGTCTTATTTCGAAATCACTTGTTAGACACAACCAATTCAGAGATTATCAATTTACACAACTACGCTGAAAAAGTAGTGGGTAAAAAGATTTTCATCACGACAACTTCTGCTTTGGCGGAAGAAATTTTCGCAATGGAATTAGCTCCAGCAAAAATTGATATTGGTCGTTTGGCTTACGAATGGGTTCAAGAAGGTGCAAATTTTGAATCAAAAAGAGCTTTTTTAGCGGACAAATTAATCGGATCATTAGAGACAAGCGCTGCACCAATTGAGCCGCGTGATGTCATCTTATACGGTTTCGGTCGTATTGGTCGTTTGGCAGCGCGTGAATTGATCAAACAAGCGGGGAAAGGTCAGCAATTGAGATTGAGAGCAATTGTGACAAGAAGCGCTTCGGATGCAGAAATTACTAAACGTGCTAGTTTATTGCGTAACGATTCTGTTCACAATGAATTTAAAGGTACTGTTGCTTGTGATTATGAGAATAAATCATTGATCGTAAACGGTCAAATTATTAAAATGATTGAGGCGAGCAATCCAGAGGATATTGATTATACACAATATGGTATTGATAATGCTTTGGTGATTGATAATACAGGTGTATTTACCGATCGCACTGCCCTATCTCGTCATTTAAAAGCAAAAGGTGTTGATAAAGTTTTATTAACGGCTCCTGGTAAAGAAATTCCAAATATTGTTTATGGTATTAACCATACGGATTTGGATCTCGAAAATGAGAACATCTATTCAGCTGCTTCTTGTACAACAAATGCAATCTCTCCGATCCTGAAAGTAATTAATGATAAGTTTGGTGTTGAGAAAGGTCATATTGAAACCGTTCACGCTTATACCAATGATCAAAACTTATTGGATAATTTCCATAAGAAGCCACGTAGAGGTCGTTCTGCAGCAATCAATATGGTTATCACATCAACTGGTGCAGGGAATGCGGTAACAAAAGTTATTCCGGATCTAAAAGATAAATTAACGGCGAATGCGGTGCGTGTTCCGACACCAAATGGATCTCTTGCTATTTTGAATCTAACGTTGAACAAATCAACGACATTAGACGAAGTAAATGCAGTTGTTAAAGATGCAGCCTTAAACGGTAATTTGGTCAACCAAATCTTTTATTCAATTGATGAAGAATTGGTATCGAATGATATTATTGGAAATACATGCTGTGCTGTTTATGACGCGCCTGCTACTATCGTTTCTCCAGATAAAAAGAATGTTGTTTTGTACACGTGGTACGACAATGAGTTTGGATACACGAAACAGGTAATTCGTTTGGCTAAATACATTGCTAAGGTAAGACGTTCGATTTATTATTAGTCTAACGATAAAACAATAATTGGAAAAGGCTGAATGATACTATTCAGCCTTTTTTTTTCTTATAATGGTAATTCAACGAACACTTTGCAATTCCAACAATAGCCAAGATATAAATTCTTGACTTTGATTCTTTTTCTCCTAATTTGTGTTACACTATAAACATTTAAACGAAATAGCATGAAAAAATTTTTACTATCTATTGGAGTTTTGACCTTATCCCTTGGTCTTAATGCACAAGTTTCTGGCTATGCAGTCGGTGAAGTTGTTGACGATTTTACTGTTACAGATACACAAGGAAACACGCATAATTTATATTCAATCACAGCATCAGGTAAACATGTTTACCTTGATTTCTTTTTTGACACGTGTGGTCCTTGCCAAATAGCAAGTCCTGTTTTTGGAGAATTCTATGATAAATACGGATGCAATGGCGGAGAAGTATATTGCTTGGTGATGAATAATGGTACAGATTCGGACGCAGAAACAATTGCTTATGAAGAAGCATATGGTGGTCCTGGAAATCACGCACCAGCTGTAAGTGCTGACGGTGGCGCAGGAGCAGTAGACGCAGCTTTTGGAGTTGGCGCTTATCCAACTTTTTGTTTGATTGGACCAGACAATAAATTAATTAATGGTGATATCTGGCCTTTAGCCGGTGTTTCTACATTTGAAGGAACATTTTATGGCGCTTTTAATCCCGCACCAATGCCTTGCAGTGCTGCAAGTATAGCTGAAGAAACGTTAACTAGTTTTGCACTTTATCCGAACCCAGCTCAAACGTCAACTATGATCGTATTTGACGCAGACGAAGCTTCAGAAGGAGTGATCACACTTTTCAACATATTGGGTGAAGCCGTTCAAACTACTGCTATTTCGACAGTTAATGGTTCAAATTCATTTGAATTAGATATCGTAGGATTCCAAGCTGGAAACTATATCGTACAAGTCCAATTAGGATCTACAATTTCAACATCTCGTTTAGAAATTCTGAACTAATTAAAACAGCTTACAGGAAAACGTGTTTCGAAAGGAACACGTTTTTTTTATGCACTTATCTTCTATAAGCTACTTTCCATTTTTTAGTATCTTCTCGCATCTTATCCATTAAGGACACCTTTCGAAGATGTTCATTTTCCACTTGTTCTTCAATGAATTCTTTTTTATCCTCTTTGTATTCGATTTGCTTTTCCATCAGCTTGATTATCGCTTTAACTGTTGCGTTATTTTTAATAGCAGGACTAACAGCAGCGTTAAACAAGGCACTATTTTTCTGAATCTCAAGTGCTAGTTTTAAAACTTCAACCATTTTTGCTTGCATATACGTTTCATAAGCATTTAGGTCATCAATTTTCTGTTCCGTTTTCAATCTTTTAAACACCGTTCGGGATCCTCTTACGTAGGTTGAACTGGATTTTACCGCTCCCATTACATCTTTTTGTACATGTTCTGTGCGCAATGAATCGGCAAAAAGCATAAGCATATGTGAAGCATGAGCGGCGATCGCACTATCATTTTTCTCAATACGTTCATTGTTCGAATAAGTGTTAAATCGCACTGAATTAGAATTAACTTTTAACCAAAAATCCAAATAAGAAAGATCGGTCAACATGGTATTGTAATGCGTATTTTCTCTTTGTTTAATGAGTGAATCTCGTGTAGCTTTTAAGAAATCAATTTGAATTTGCATAGAGTCCGACCAAACTTGTAAATAATCAAAATTTAATCCTTCACGGGGTTCATGATAATTAGTAACAGAAGGATAAGACTCAACAGTAGTTTCGAGCTGCTCTTGAATACGCTGTATATCACTTTTAATGCGTTCAGAATTTAAATCGACATAATTCGTAAGCTTATCATTTTCAGCTCCGATTTTTTTAATCAATTTCAAATTATCCGAATCACGTGTTTTGGATACCGCATATTTAGATTTATCAAATTCTTTCCTGTTTTTATAGAGTTCTTTCTCGAAAATCGAATAGAGTTTTGTGTATTTGATGATGGTGTCATTGATAGATAGCAGCGCGGGGTATTTTTCCTCCGAAATCTCATAAATACTTCCTCGCGCGTATCGCTGAATATTCTTACTATGCACTAAAGCCATGAAATTGTAATAATTTGTGGCTTTGATTCCCGGGTTATACGAATTATAAGCAAATCCTTTTTCACCATTCGCTGTAAATTGATGCAAGAAATCGCGAGAACGATAGACTTCGATTCCTGTTTCGAAGTCTTGATTATTCCCTCCATCATTTGCAAGTCTCAATTTTAAACTATCCTCACTCAATGCAAAATCTTCGATACTCACATAATCCTTTCGCAGTTGCCAAACTGGATCGAGCGGCAGATGAGTTAGTAAAAAGGTGTCGGGATGAATGAGAAAAAACTCGGTTGTTGGAAAAGGTACAAATCCAATTTCATCTTTATATTGTGGTTTGTCGTCAAAGACTTCCTTTCGCTCTTCTTCCTCGTGCTCTCTTTTTTCCTCAACCTTATTCCTTTTCATCTCATTTTTTATGCGATTTAAGGGCAAAATATATTTTTTTGGTTTGTATGGTTTTCGTTCGATAGGAAGCCTCCCTATATAACCAGCATCCCATGTTGGGTCCGCCAGATTCCATTCATCATTTATTTTAATCGCAATCCATGCGTGACCGGCTTCTAAGGTTAAATCTCCGGGTTCCCATCCTGCATCATGCACATATCCTGCTATCGTTTCACTTTCGATCTTAACAGCTCTCAACATAGCCACCATCAATTCTACATAGCCATCACTTAATGCTTTTTTCACCTTCAAAACGGTGTTCGGGTCTATTCCAACCAAATATTCCTTTTTTGACAATGCCGAATACTCATAAGCAATATTTGTCGTTATCCATTCGTGAATGGCTGTAACTTTATCCCGTTGAGAAAACTTTCCTTGCGTTAGATACTGTGCTAAAAGTGGAATCGATTTCATAATTTTGGGCGGTATTTTAGCGTCTTGCCCGAGCGAAATAAAAGAAAAAATAAAAATTAGTAAAGTGAATAGAGAGCGCATTGTATAATTTTAGGGCTTAATTTAGTGCGAAAAAACGAATTAGTGAGAATAAAATGAACGCTTTTATAATCCCAGTAGGGGTAATTTGGTTTTTATTCGTTTGTAAGGCAGTGTGATTTTTTTAAAAAATAAAATGACTAAAAATTTTCTATTTCTTCTCCTGACTTGTTTAACGCTAAGTGGATGGAGCCAAAAAAGCACCTTAAGCGGCTATCTAAAAGATTCTCAAACAGGTGAAGCGCTCATTGGTGCGCGTGTGTATATTGATTCGTTAAAAATTGGGGCGGTTGCCAATATCTACGGATTTTACAGTCTTACTGTTCCGAATGGAACACATACAATTCTGTTCTCCTACGTTGGAAAGGAACCCATTAAAAAGTTGGTCAAACTAGATGAAAATTTGAACTTAGATATCGTTTTAGATCCAATCGGAGAATTGGACGAAATAGTTATAATTGGAGAGAAAAAAGAACAAGAAACCACTGAAATGAGTACGGTGAATCTCTCTATGGACAAAGTAAAATCATTACCTGTTCTTTTAGGTGAGCGAGACATCATCAAAACAGCTCAATTATTGCCAGGCATTCAATCGGGCAGTGAAGGTTCAAGTGGTATTTATGTGCGTGGCGGCGGTCCTGATCAAAACTTAATTTTATTGGATGGCGTTCCAATTTATAATGCGAACCATTTATTTGGCTTCTTTTCTGTATTTAATGCAGACGCCATCAATCAGGTAAAATTGGTGAAGGGTGGTTTTCCAGCCGAGTATGGTGGGCGAATCTCTTCGGTCATTGACATACGCATGAATGAAGGCGATATGAAAAAGATTCACGGTGAAGGAAGCATTGGGATTATTTCATCTAAATTGATGCTAAATGGACCGATCATTAAAGATAAAACCTCTTTTATGATTTCGGCACGAAGAACTTATATTGATGTCTTAGCACGTCCTTTTATCGCCTTAGCTAATCAAAGTAACGCATCACAAGGTGACAAAGTAACTGGGGGGTATTATTTCTATGATATCAACGCCAAACTTAATCACGTGATCAATGCGAATAATAGAATTTATTTTAGTGCTTATTTAGGAGATGATAAGTTTTATGTCGATTCGAAATACACCTATCTTAATTCCTCCGATAATTTGCGCTATGTTGAGGAATCAAATGCAGGCTTGAAATGGGGGAATAAAATTATGGCCTTGCGTTGGAATCACAAATTCGGACCGAAACTCTTTTCCAATACAACACTCAATTATAGTGATTATAGATTTACAACAGGCTTTGGGTTAAATGCTTATCAAGAATCAACACCTAATTTTCCTACTGAAAATTTTTCGTTTGAATATTTTTCGGGAATAACAGATTGGGGTGGAAATATGAACTTTTACTACTACCCTGCCCCAAAACACGAAATCCAATTTGGCGTGGGCGAAACGTATCACACATTTAAACCCGGCGTTAATCAATTGAGTATTTCTGGAGGTGGTGCTTCAATTGACACCTCATTTGGATCTGTTAGAACCTATGCACATGAGTTTTACGGCTATATTCAAGATGATTTTGAACTTTCTAAGCGTTTAATGATCAATGCAGGCGTGCATCTATCTAATTTTTATGTGCGTGAAAAATTATACAATTCATTACAACCGCGATTGGCCGTCAACTTTAAATTGGATGAAAAATCTTCACTAAAGGCTTCTTATGCGAAAACCACTCAATTTTTGCATTTATTAACCAATACATCAATAGGCTTACCAACCGATTTATGGCTACCTGTTACAGACAGTATTCCTCCACAGCAAGGAAATCAGGTAGCGATTGGCTATACACGTGAATTAAAAAAAGGATATCGGATTGGAAGTGAAGCCTATTATAAAACCATGAACAACCTGATTGAATATAAAGAAGGTGCCAGTTTTTTTGGGTCGAATCAAAATTGGGAAAGTCTTGTTGAAGTTGGCAGTGGATACAGTTATGGACTCGAAGTATTATTGGAAAAACGCACAGGAAAGACAACAGGATGGATTGGGTATACACTATCGTGGACCAATCGCCAATTTGCAAATATCAATAATGGTGAAGAATTTCCATACCGATACGACCGTCGTCATGACATTAGTTTCGTCCTCACCCATAAATTCAATGAAAAATTCGACATTGGTGTAGTTTGGGTGTACGGAACAGGAAATGCAATCACTTTGGCATTACAAAAATACAATTCATTAGGCGACGGTGGCTTTGGCCCTTCAGAAGTCAATCATATAGAGCAACGAAATGGGTATCGAATGCCTTCTTATCACCGTTTAGATGTCGGGTTGAATTACCACAAAAAAACCAAATGGGGAGAGAGTACGTGGAGCTTTGGTGTTTACAACGCTTACAATCGTCAAAACCCGTTTTTTTTAGACATTGGATACTTACAAAATTCGGATAAAAAGGTATTGAAACAGATCAGTCTTTTTCCTTTCCTTCCTTCGGTTAGTTATAGTTTTAAATTTTAAAAGATGAAAAGAATTCAGTTAATCGGAATTTCATTAGTGTTGCTCGGTGTAATCGCTTCATGTGAAAAAGAAATCGAATTAAAACAAGATGAAATTGATCCTCGAATTGTGGTCAATTCAATCTTCTCAGCCAACGATACAATTTGGGTTGAGTTGAGTGAAAGTCGCAATGTTTTATTTGAAGGAGCGTTACCAACTATCACTGACGCAACTCTTCAATTAATGGATGGGAACGGTGCTGTATTGGGTGATTTTATTCATGAGAGTGATGGGAATTATTATATAGCTTCAATTATTCCCGTTGCAGGAAATCAATATGGAATTAAGGCATCCAAAGACGGATTTAAGTCGGTCAACGCCTTTTCTTCTACTCCCCAATTAATTAGTGTCACTTCAATTGATACAGTTTCTTTTATAGATGCATCAGAGATGGAGTTTACCATCAAATTTACGGATGATGCGACAGCAACAAATTTTTACAGCATTTCAATCGCTAGTTATGTGGGGTATTTAAATGAATTTGGAGAAATCGTATACTATGAAAGTAATTACTTTTCGACAAAGGAATTTTACGTCATTAATGGCGGAGGTGATATTGGTGGAGATGGAACTAAATTCGATTCAGAATTCTATTTTTCAGATGAGCTATTATCTGGCCCGAACATATCGTTTAAGGGACGAATCAACTATCTGAGCGATTCCGAAGATCCGCGGTTTTTTGTCGTTAAAGTCGCCTCGCTTTCCGAAGATCTTTACAAATACAAAGTTACCTATGCGAATTATTTAAATACACAAGGCTCCCCCTTTGCAGAACCTGTTCAGGTGTACTCTAATGTTGAGAATGGATTCGGGATATTTGGAGGAAGCAGCATCTCAAGTGATACTTTATTTATCGAGTAAAACAAGTCGTGATGACGGCTAATTGGTGCACGATTAACCGTTTTTAAAACTTCTACTTTAAATGAATAAAGACTTCGCCAAACTCGGCCCAAAAATGCTCGAGTTTTACGAAATTATCGCGTAAAAAGATATACATCTTATCCCAGTCCGCTTTGTTACGAATTGAGACTTCTTTTAACTCAATAGAAATTCGTGAAATAGTTTTACCATTTGAATGCACAAATTGTGGCTGCCACGTGGTATTGCCATTAAAAACTTCATTCAATTTTGTATCAAACTCTGTAAACTGCTCATAAAACAAAGCACGAATGCCGTCATCAGGAAATTGAAGATCTATACAGAGCCTTGCTCCTACTTCATCCGCTTCCATTCTAAAATAAAGAGGTTTAATATTGGTGTTGAAACTCATCCAATTCACCTTATTGGCATGATACCCCTTTTCTAGTTCTAGCAGTTCATTTAAACCTCCCCAAAAATCTAGCTTTAATTGTTTCTCTTCGTCTTTTGAATACATTTCGTGTCTTTTCGTCCCACAAAGCTATTCAAATTAACGAACTTATCCATGTAATTCTTATTCCTCCGAACGGAATGATCTAAGTCAAATTAATGGATGTAGACGAATTTTTCTCCTCATCTTTTCTATCAGTTGGAAAGAATAGCTTAGTACTCATCTCTTAAAGAATAGGTTCCAACTGACAATAATCAGTGAACTGACTTGCATATGTCATGCAAAAAACAAGAAGGCAACCGTAAATTTGAAACAAAAGAAATAACAAATTAAACAAAAAAGATGGGACAATCAGTAATCTATAATCAAGGTGAAATCGTCGTAAAATTTTCATCACCAACAACAGGTAAATTGAGTTTTAAAGACTTGGGAATTACAGAAAACAATTTGGTAGAAGGTGGTTTTTTGCGTATTGTTTTTAATATGGATGGCATTGGTGAACACGATTATTATCAGGTACCAACACTTGAGATGACATACGACCAAAAAGTTCCTGACACACATTGGCAATGCGATTTTAACGACGTTACGATCCTTGATAAGACGGACCATTATGGAAGCTCAACCATTATCCTCTTAGATCGAAAAAAACTTGGAGAATTAGAGCATCATCATGAAAACCGCTTGATTTTACATGCTGAATTTCCTCAAACGGTTAACCTTGTTTTGGAAGAATGCTACATTCAATTTTTTAAATAATACAGTTCTTACGCACATTTGTTTAGATCCAGTTTAGAGGCGTGAGCAATTGATAAAAAAATCCCATTTGATAATTCAGATGGGATTTTTTTGTTTGAATTATTTTATTTAGCAAGATTTGGAATCAAGTATTATAAGTTATATTGATAATTTTTACATTTGCATTTAAAACATCTATAACTTAATGATAAGTTTAATTCAGTTCGAATACATTGTTGCCCTGGCACAATATCAATCCTTTTCAAAAGCGGCGGAACATTGTTTTGTGACGCAACCCACACTGAGTATGCAAATCAAGAAGATGGAAACAGATCTTGATGTGATCTTATTTGACCGCAGTAAGAAACCTGTCACCCCCACGCAAATTGGCGCTCAACTGATAGCACAAGCAAAGGTCATTCTTTCTGAGTCGGCAAAAATACAAGAAATCATTCAGGCCAATGCAGAAACCTTAACAGGAGATCTAAGAGTCGGTATCATTCCGTCGATTGCTCCTTATTTGCTGCCTACATTTATTGGTTTATTTGCTCAAAGCCATCCGGGAATCAATATTCGTATTAAAGAATTACTTTCCGACGACATCATGAAGGCGCTTGATGAGGATCAAATTGATGTCGGAATTCTCGCAACGCCTTTGCCACGAACTGATTTTAATGTCTTTCCACTTTTCTACGAAAAAATCTTAATTTACTGTGATCCTAGTAATGATTTAGCCAATTATGATACAGTTGACGTTGCTGAAATGCGCGACAAAAAGATCTGGTTAATGAGTGATGGCAATTGCTTCAGAAATCAAGTCATTAATATTTGTGACTTGAAAGAAGATTCTGCTCATTCCAATTTCCATTATGAAAGTGCCTCAATTGAAACACTAATAAAATTAGTAGATGTAGAAGGTGGTATTACGTTGATTCCTGAACTAGCGGCTAATGCCCAATTCTTAATCGACTTCACGAGACCCGAGGGCACGATGGCTCATTTAGCGGTTGCCGAAAAGACCGGCACCAAAATGATTATTGGAACTACAGGTCTGAGCGCTGATCAAATTGCTGGTTTGAAAAAAGCTTCTGCAAATTTAGCAATTGTGTTTGCACCCAACATGAGCGTTGGCGTAAATGCGACCTTTAAGCTGCTAGAGATTGCCGCCAAGATGTTGAATCAAGGTTACGACATTGAGATTATTGAAGCTCATCATAAGCATAAGGTGGATGCGCCTTCTGGTACGGCACTCAAGATGGGTCAAGTCATCGCAGATGCGTTGGGTGAAAAATTGGATGACGTTGCAGTCTATGCACGTGAAGGTCATACCGGTGAGCGTAAAGAAGGTTCAATTGGTTTTGCAACCATTCGTGGTGGCGATATCGTTGGTGACCACACCGTGTTATTTGCTGGTGATGGTGAGCGCATTGAAATTAGTCACAAGTCCTCAAGTCGTCAGTCTTATGCACAAGGGTCTTTGCGTGCCGCACGCTTCTTGCAAAACCAGAAAAATGGTTTATTTGATATGCAAGATGTTCTTGGCTTGCGTAAGTAATCATTCAATTAATTAAAAATAGAAGAAAAGAGTTGTCGCAGAATGAGTAAGGATTACGACTACCGCAGTATTGAAGCGGCAGCGCAAGCTGATTGGGAAAGTGCGCAAGT
>JALQVX010000255.1 GCA_023263555.1 Crocinitomix sp. | reverse complement strand
ACCTGTTTCGAGTGTGTCTGAAAAATACTTTCCGTTTTTATCAGTAAGGGTTGAAGAAACTAATTCGTTTGTACGCTTGTTGTAGATTTTCACTTCGACACCTGCTAAATTTTGGCGTGAACCACTCTCTGATATTTTACCTGCAAGAAAAAAGTTTTTACCCATAGTTGAATCACCCAAATCTAACCAAACATCTCGGTAGATTTCATCTCGGTCTGCTGTACAATTTGTATTGATCGCTTCGTTATAAATTTCTTTTTTTCCATTGTCGAACGAAAAAGAAACTTCGTATTCGCGGCAAGCATCTAGTGTGCCAATATACAGTCCATCAGTTAATCGGGGGTATATTTTTTTCTTTGAAGTTTCACCGCAATTCAAACATTGAATATTCAGATAAAGATCTTCTGGTAAATCACGGCCGTTTTTCACATGAACGCGACCTTTGAAAACTATTAAGTTTTTAAAACTGTATAGGTTGGAATTAACCTGATAAATATCTTTATTCCCATAACTATCATCTCGTTGAGAGGTAAAGTAACCCACACTTCCATCGATGGTTGTGGTGTAAAACAAATCGTCACCAGCTGAATTGATAGGGTAACCTAAGTTGATTGGTTGTGACCATGTTCCATCTTCTCCTTGGATTGATACGAATATATCATAACCTCCCATACTTTTCGCACCGTTACTTGAGAAGTAAAGCGTTTTGTGGTCAATTGCAATAAACGGCGAATCTTCGTTCCATTCCGAATTTATTTGTGGACCGCAATTGGTTGGGATGCTCCATTTGCCATCAGGTAATTTCACGCATCGATAAATATCTGTTCCACCAAATCCACCTTTTCGATCAGATACAAAAAACATTGTTTTTCCATCGGGAGTTACAGAACAATGTGGTTCCCAATACTTTGTATTAATCAAAGGTTCGTTAAAATACTCAATATTCTTGAATTTGTTTTTTGCATATTCCGAGTAAAAGATGTCTCCATTTCCTATCGAATCTTCGTATACGTATATACGTCGTTCATCAGGGCTAATTGACAGTGTCGCTTCGTTGTTAAGTGCTTTATTAAAAGGAGCTTTAAACGGTTCTCCCCAAATACTATCTTTGGATAAATAGGAAATATAAACATCTTCAGGATGGAGGTTTAAACGATAGTCAAAACTCGGTAAACTCAAATTATTTTCCCACATGCGACGTGATGTAAAATAGAGTGACGTTCCATCTAATGATATTATTGGCGAGTACTCTGGTAAATCGGTATTTATTTTACCTCCAACATTTTTAATTTGAGCTGTTTTAGGATACAACATCAAGTCCTTAGCAATCAAACATTGTTTCAATCCATTTTGTGCCATAATGACAAGTGGTGACTTTGGCAATGAACGCTCTATAAATGCATTATAATATTGCTCAGCAAGTGTAATTTGATGTTTTAAATGATATGCTTTTGCTAAATAGTAATAAGCATCAATAGGCGCACTTAATTCTTTTGCACTTTGAATGTCATACAATTTATCTGTATTGAGAATTGCTTTTTCTAAATGGGGTATTGCCGCATTGAAATTTTGATTCAAACTCAAATGAACATATCCTCTTCTGTAATGATAGTTAGCACTTGCAGGATTCAGCTCTAATAGCTTGTCCGATATTAAGCCAGCAGCATAAAAATAACCGTCGCTAAGTAGAATAGTACATTCTGTAACTAATTCTTGTTCAGAAAAAGTTTCAATTTTCAACTCAATCTCAGATTGTGAGAATTGACTGAAAGCTAATAGTGGCATCACTAATAGAAAGATAGTAGTTTTTATTCGATTCATTTTTTTATATTTTGAAACACCGATAGGAATCAACTACCGGTGTTCTAAATTACATTTTTTTTTGGAT
>JALQVX010000114.1 GCA_023263555.1 Crocinitomix sp. | reverse complement strand
AATACACCGCTTAGCATTTTTCGCGATTGGGCAGATTGATAAGCGTGATCTTGATGCTGAACATTGTCAATGTTCCGAATGAAAATTAAGTCGGTGTCAACTTGGTTTAAATTCGAGACGAGCGCCCCGTGGCCCGCAGGTCGTGTAATTAATTCTCCAAGCTTATTCGGCAATGGTTCGCCCTCAAGGGTGAAAGCAATCGAGTTTGAAGCTTCGTCCTGTTCTGAAAATTCAAAATAGAAATCGAGTCCAGTGATTTCGCGTAGAATTTTGATACTATGCATGATTTCAGCTTCAAAAATGGCATTTATCGTAAAATGGAATCGCGCTTTTTCACCGCCAATTTGCGTGCCTTGAAGGATGTGTTCTTGAAAAGGATTAATAACGAAATTGCCATAACGGTGGAATGGAATTAAACCTTTTGGTCGATTGCCAAAATTAAATCCTTCTTCATTCAAAATAAGTTTTAAAAACGCTTCAATATTAATTGTGCCCGATTTGAGTTCGTCTTTCGTCTGTTTTGGTAATTTATTGTAAAATGCAAATTCTTCAATACTGTTAATGAGGTGCTCTATAAATTCAATGGTATCTTCGGTGGGAGCATCTTGTCCAATAAAATCATAAGCCGAGCCAAACATACGTGACCCTGATCCACTTGAAGGTATGAAAAAACTAACTTTTAGATCTTTGATTTTTTGTTCGTGGTACTGAATTGCTTCTTTCATCTTGTCTTTTGAAATTGAAACGATTCCATTGTCAATTCGACAAGACCCCAATAATTCAATAGTTGGATTTCCGCGATTAATTTTATCTTTCTGTATGGCTATTTTTTCGTCTAATGTCATTTCTTTCTTAAAGTAGTATTCAATACGTTAATCAAAGATAGAAGTTTTATCGAGATGTGATTTTATCATAAAGAGTCTTTCTGAGCGCCGTTTATTGTATTTTTGTACAAGATGCTCAAGGCCTATTTAAAATATCGCAAATCACGTATTAATGCCCATGGCATTCATTCTCCTTTCGTGTTTGAACTTTATAATGCAGTAATTAAGTTGGCGCACAGGAGAAATACGGATGAAGTGGAGGTGTATCGGAAAGAACTCTATCAGAATGATGCGTCTATTCATTTCGAAGATTTTGGAGCGGGTTCCAAAAAAGGAGGCGGTGATGTCAGAACGATTTCTTCGATTGCAAAAAAAGCAGGTGTTAAACGGAAATATGGTCGATTGCTTGCGCAGTTAGTAAATCATTATTCGATAAATGCTGCTTTAGAATTAGGGACATCTCTTGGTTTGGGAGCGCATTATTTGCTGAGTGGGAATGAGAAAATAAAACTCGTTTCCCTTGAAGGGTGCATGGAAGTGGCGCAAATTGCCGAAAAAAAATTGAAAGAAATAGGGGCAAAAAGGGTGGAGGTGATATGTGGAGAGTTTTCTGAATTGCTCCAAAGTAATCGTTTTAAAGATGTTAAATTTGATTTGATTTATGTGGATGGAAACCATCAAATGGAGCCAACCTTGGACTATTTTGAGTTTGCATTGAACCATATTCATGATGAATCGTTTATTATCTTTGATGACATTCATTGGAGCGAAGAGATGGAAAAAGCATGGAGTCAAATCTGCAAGGATAAACGCGTTCATGTTTCTATGGATTTGTTTCAATTTGGAATCGTTTGTGTCAGAAAGGGACAACGAAAACAGCATTTTGTGCTGAAATATTAAGTTTAAAGAAGGATTTTATGAAAGTATATACACGAAAAGGTGATGAGGGAAAAACCGGTTTAATCGGCGGGACTCGTGTTCCGAAATTTGCCTTGCGAATTGATGCCTACGGTACGGTGGATGAATTAAATTCTTACCTCGGCTTATTGCGAGATAAAGCGGTTGATGAGTCAGCCAAGTTAATGATCATCACCATTCAGGATCGATTATTTACAATTGGCTCTTGGTTGGCTTCCGATCCTGAAAAAGGAAAAATGCAGTTGCCAGAAATCTTAAAAGAGGACATTACACTTCTCGAAGAAGAGATTGATAAAATGGATGAAGAACTCGAGCCTATGCGATTTTTTGTGCTTCCTGGTGGGCATGAGACGGTTTCATTTTGTCACATTACACGCTGTGTTTGCAGAAGGGCAGAGCGCCTAGTGACTGAATTGAATGAAGAATCTAAATTGAATCCATTGATTATGGCTTACTTAAACAGATTGAGTGATTATCTCTTTGTTTATGGGCGATTTGTGAGTGCTAAATTGGGTGCGGAAGAGATTCCTTGGAAGCCTAAAATGAACTAGTTAATAAAAATAAGCGCTAAAAGGTTTGGTTATAACTTTAAAAAAATTACTTTTGCGCAAAATTGAAAATTAAACAATTATGTATTGGACGTTGGAATTAGCTTCATATTTGGAAGATGCGCCTTGGCCAGCAGCAAAAGACGAGTTGATCGACTTTGCTATGCGAACAGGAGCGCCATTAGAGGTTGTGGAAAATTTGCAGGAAATCGAGGATGAAGGTGAATCTTATGAAAGTATAGAGGAGATTTGGCCCGATTATCCCACTAAAGACGACTTCTTCTTCAATGAGGATGAATATTAAAAATTGAGAAACGACTCGCTTTTAGCGGGTCGTTTTTTTTATAGTATCGTTTGACCCCGAATGTAATTGAGTTGGGGGTTAATTGACTTTGCCGTCTTTTTTTTATTTATCCAAAATTCGTACAGACGCTAGAAAGGTAAATACGCATACAGTTGTGTTTAGGCCGTATTTTCATGTTTTTTTTAGACATCTTCACAGTTAATCCAATCGTCTATTAATACAGTTTTAGTATCTTAGTCCCATGAGGTTTGGCATGTTAGTGCTCTTCTTGTTAATTTTTTTCGTTGATTCCAACGCGCAAGTGGACATGTCAAAACTTAACCAAAATTCTTCCACTTCTTTTATCCCAAACAAAGGTCAGGTTGCTGGTCGAGATGGCACAGCGCGCGCTGATGTGCTTTACAAGTCTGAAAACAAAGGGATTTATCTGCGCGATTCGGGTATTTCTTATGTGTTCTCGAATAGGAATGAAGTTTCTGTTCAGGTAAATCAAGAAGTGGAAAGACGCATTCTCAACGCAACGAATTTGATTGAAGAGCAAAAAGAAAAAGTGAGCACAGAAGTTTGGGCGGAGACCGGGGTCATGGTGCAGCAAATCGATATGGATTTTGTTGCTTGCAATGCTGATTATTTGATCAACGAAGCTTCTCCCTCTTCCAATTATTTTAATTATTACCTCCCATCTTGCCCTGATGGTCTTTTGAATGTTCATGGATTTGCGTCCGTGGTCTATGAAAATCTGTATGACGGAATTGATGTCCTTTTTTACGGTCAATATCAACAAAGTCTGAAATATGATTTTGTGATCAAACCGTTCGCTGATCCCAATCAAATTAAATTGAAATGGACAGGTGCTGATCATGTCTATCTTGATCAGAATGGGCAATTGGTTTTAGTGAATCGAGTTCAGGAAATGGTCGAGTCCATTCCGCTTGCCTATCAGTTAATTGATGGCGATACCGTTAAAATTAATGTCAATTATAAACTTGAATCTTCGACTAAGGATGCAGCGTATGTATCCTTCGATATTGGAGAATATGATGTAAACTATTCATTGGTAATTGATCCTTGGATCACCAATTTTGGTGGTGAAGATGAAGAACGAGGTAATGCGGTTAGTGCTGATGCTGAAGGGAATATTTACATGACTGGATTCACTGAAAGTGCAACAAGTATTGCTTTCGCCGGTTTTCAAATGGTATATATGGGAGAAAAGGATGCATTTTTGACGAAGTTTAATCCTGACGGTGATCTTCTTTGGAGTACCTATTATGGAGGGGCGGGTGAAGATGCTGGTATGGGGGTCTCCACGTATTTTAATACTGCTGTTTACGTAACTGGTTTTACGAATAGTACAACGGTTATTGCAGATGGGGGGTTTCAAAATCTTATAGGTGGTGTAAGGGATGCTTTTCTGGTCAGGTTCAATGCGGATGGTGTGCGGATTTGGGGAACGTATTACGGGAGTGATATGGATGATTTTTCTTATGCATCAGCTGTAGATTTAGATGGTAACGCCTATTTCGGAGGCTTTACAATGAGCGCTGCGGGAATTGAAGCGGACGGTTTTCAACCTGTTTTTGGAGGTTTTGTAGATGCATTTTTAGTGAAATTTGACCCAGCAGGAGATCGTCTTTGGGCGACCTATTATGGAGGTACTCTTTCTGAAATCATACACCATATTGACACTGATGATTATGGCAATGTGGTAGTTTCGGGTATTACCACTAGCTCTGAATTAATTTCCTCGCCTGGTGCTTTTCAAGAAACAATCGGTGGTGGGCAAGATGCTTTTGTCGTAAAATTTGAACCCGGTGGTGATCGATTATGGGGAACTTATTTTGGATCATTGTGGGTGGAGCGTGGAGATGCGATTGTTGTGGACACGGCAAACAATATTTATGTGGCAGGTAAAACCACGGCACCAACGGCTTCTTCAACACCTGGTGCGTTTCAACTCGCGAATGGTGGAATTTCGGACGCCTTTCTTTTAAAATTAACGCCTGAAGGCGATCGATTATGGTCGACTTATATTGGTGGAGAGCTTATTGATTATGCCTTTGGTGTTGATGTTGATCACTTTAGCAATAATGTGATCGTTACAGGTGAGACTTATAGTACTGAATTTCCGGTTACTGGTTGCGCGCATCAAACAGAGTTAAGTGGTGATCGAAACGCATTTGTTACGCAATTCCTGCCTGATGGTGAACTTTTTTGCTCCTCGTATCTTGGAACGTCACATGAACAAGAGAGTGTAATTGCGGTGCACGATTGTGATGTGTACATTGCAGGTTCATGCACAACAGCTGTGGCAACGCCTGGAGCTTTTCAAACAAGTTACGGTGGCGGAGTGGGTGACGCTTATTTAGCCAAGGTTCATTTAGCTTCCTGCGGACTAACAATTCCAGAAACAACAACGATTTTAACTTCGTCAGTTGATGTCACGGCCTGTGAACCTTGCAATGGAAGTACAACGGTTGATGTGAGTGATTTTTGTATGCATCCGCGTGCACTTAAGTCGTATGTTTGGAGTAATGGCGTTGAACAGAATTATGTCACCGATTTGACAAGTACCATTGATTCCATTTGTGAAGGTTCGTATTGGGTGGCGGTGAAGTTCAATTGTGAATTGGTTGATACCTTCTTTTTTGAAATTTCTAGTTTTGCTTCAATTACAGCTGATTTTGACGCGTTATCTGCTTGCGTTGGTGAACCTGTTTCTTTTACAAATAGCTCTATCACTGATTTTGGAAGTATTGCGAGTACAAATTGGACCTTTGGTGATGGAGCGAGCTCGGTCCTTACTGATCCTGCACATATCTTTGACGCCCCAGGAATTTATGAGGTGTCATTAGTCGTTGCCAACGACAGTGAATGTACGGATTCAATCATCAAAGAAATTGAAGTTTATCCAACTTATAATCAGATGGTTGACACTTCATTTTGCAATGGGGTTACTTATGTGTCTCCGACTGGGAATACGATTTTAGCAACGAATGATACGTCAATCGCATGGAGCGGATCATCCGTTCATGGCTGTGACAGTCTCATGAATTGGAATGTGACGGTCTTTCCTTCCTATTCCATTTTTAAAGAATTTGAGGTGATGGAAGGAACAGAAGTGGTTTTGCTAGATGGCAGTGCAGTAACGGTTTTTACAGACCAAACATTTATAACAGCAATAATGTCACAAGAAGGATGTGATAGCACCATTCAAACAACATACACTGTGCTTGAAATTCCGGCACCAACCGTTGCGTATGATCTGGTTTTGCCAAATATTTTCAGTCCAGGAACTGACGCGCTCAACAATACCTTCTATTTCTCTGGTCAAGGCATTGTTGAATTTAAGGCCGTTATTGTTAATCGCTGGGGTAACAAGGTCTTTGAATTTAATCAATTGACGAATAGCTGGGATGGTAAAAATGCTTCAACAGGATTGGATTGCGCAACCGGTGTCTATTTTTATACCTATCAATTGGTCACAAATTTAGGGGAAACAATCGAAGGGCAAGGAACGATTCAATTGGTTCGATAAGACGTCTTTTCTAATTTCAAGACAAAACGACCAATAAAAATTAATATTCTTCTTCGTTCGTCAAAAAATCGGACAGAATGACCGTTTTTTTACCATGGTACGATTTCTGACAATAATTGAAAAATCACCGTTGATTTTCGGAGTAAAATTGGGTTAAATCACATGAACTCGTTATTTTTACCGATTCATAATTTTAGAAGCAAAGCATGTTTGGATTATTAAAGAAAATAGTAGGCAGCAAGGAGAAGAAGGACGATAAAAAATATCAACCCTACGTTGATCGCGTAAAGAGTTTTGAAGCAGCTATTGGGGCACTTTCTAATGACGAATTAAGGGCGAAGACGGCAGAGTTTAAAGCGCGAATTAAATCAGCAACGCAGCCTTTAGAGGATGAAATCGTTGCCTTAAATGCGCAAGTGGATGCAAATGTCGGCATGGATTTTCAAGAAAAAGAAGGAATCTATGGTAAAATTGACCGCTTAAAATTAGATATCGATAAAGAGATAGAAAAGGTACTCGAGATAATTTTGCCAGAAGCTTTTGCTGTCATCAAAGAAACGTCGAAACGTTTTGCACAAAATGATGAAATAATTGTTTCTGCTAATGAGAATGATAAAAGTTTAGCTGAGCGAAAAGACAATGTCCGAATTGATGGCGATAAAGCTGTTTGGGCGACTACTTGGGATGCATACGGAACCGAAGTTTCATGGAATATGGTTCACTATGATGTGCAGTTATACGGCGGAGCAGTATTGCATAAAGGAAATGTGGCAGAGATGCAAACAGGGGAAGGTAAAACACTCGTTGCTACCTTACCTGTATACCTCAACGCCTTGTCTGGAAAAGGGGTACATTTGATCACTGTAAATGACTATCTAGCAAAGCGTGACTCCGAATGGATGGGACCTTTGTATGAATTTCACGGACTTGTTGTTGACTGTATTGATCGTCATAAACCAAACTCTCCAGGTCGTAAGGCGGCTTATTTGGCAGATATTACGTTCGGAACAAATAACGAATTTGGGTTCGATTATTTGAGAGATAATATGGCCTCTTCGCCGAATGAAATTGTGCAACAAAAACACCATTTCGCGATTATTGATGAGGTCGATTCAGTCTTAATTGATGATGCACGAACACCTTTGATTATTTCTGGACCTATGTCTGGTGGAGACAAGCATGAGTTTAATGAATTGAAGCCGAAAATTGAAAAATTGGTGAATGCACAAAAGAAATTGGTTAACGATTTCTTGATTGATGCAAAATCAAAATTGAAAGGACTTGAGTCAGGTGAAATCGATAAAGACACCTTGTTTGAAGGAGGACTTTCTTTGTTGAGAGCGTTCAGAGGTTTTCCTAAAAGTAAAGCCTTAATTAAATATTTGAGTGAGGAAGGTATTCGTGCACAATTGCAAAAAGTGGAGAATTTCCATTTACAAGATCGTGAACGTGAAATGCCAAAAGCGGATAAGGAATTGTATTTTGTCATTAATGAAAAACACAATACAATCGAGCTGACTGAAAAAGGGATTGATTTACTTTCTGACGGTGAGGATCGCGATTATTTCGTAATGCCGGATTTAGGATTGCAATTGAATGAACTCGAAAAACAAAATTTTGAATCCACGGAATTATTGACGAAAAAAGAACAATTGATTCAGGATTTCTCGGTAAAATCAGAGCGAATTCATACCATTAACCAATTATTAAAAGCGTATTCATTATTCGAGAAAGAAGTTGAATATGTGATCATGGACGGTAAAGTGATGATCGTAGATGAGCAAACAGGACGTATCATGGACGGTCGTCGTTATTCGGATGGTTTGCATCAAGCTATTGAGGCAAAAGAAAATGTAAAGATTGAAGCGGCGACTCAAACCTATGCTACAATTACCCTACAAAACTTCTTCAGGATGTACCACAAATTGTCAGGGATGACAGGTACAGCTGAAACGGAGGCACAAGAACTTTGGGATATCTATGAATTGGATGTAGTGGTGATTCCTACCAATAAACCGATTCAACGTAAAGATGAGCAAGATTTAGTGTACCGCACGGCGCGTGAAAAGTTTAATGCTGTGATTGATGAGGTTCAACGATTGGTAGAACTTGGTCGTCCGGTATTGGTTGGAACAACGACGGTTGAAATTTCGGAATTATTAAGCCGTATGTTGACCATGCGCAAAATTCAACACAATGTCTTAAACGCAAAACAACACAAGCGAGAGTCAGAAATTGTTGCTGAAGCAGGTCATAAAGGACGTGTAACGATTGCAACAAACATGGCTGGTCGTGGAACAGATATTAAATTATCGCCAGAGGTATTGGCCGCTGGAGGTTTAGCAATTGTCGGAACAGAACGCCACGATTCACGTCGTGTTGATAGACAGTTAAGAGGTCGTGCTGGACGTCAAGGAGATCCGGGATCTTCTCAATTCTTTGTTTCCTTAGAAGATGATTTGATGCGTAAATTCGGATCGGAGCGTATCGCAAAGGTGATGGATAGAATGGGGTATAAGGATGGTGAAGTGATTCAACATTCCATGATTACAAAATCGATTGAACGGGCGCAAAAGAAAGTGGAAGAGAATGCGTTTGGTGTGCGTAAACGTTTATTGGAGTATGATGATGTAATGAACGTGCAACGTAATGCGATTTATCGCAAACGAAGAAATGCATTGTATGGCGAACGTCTTGGATTGGATGTTTCAAACATGTTCTATGACGTGGCTGAAGAAATTGTGAATCGTCATTTCAAATCACGTGATTTTGATGCGTTCGAAATTGACTTGGTTCAATACCTTAAAATTCAAGCGCCAATAACTCGTCAAGAATTTGAGAACGCTAATCCAAGCAACTTAATTGATCAGCTTTTTGATACGGCCATGACGGCATATGAAGAAAAGTCTGACCGACTTTGTGCTATGGCGAAACCGGTTATAGAGCGTGTGCTTGAAAATGAAGGTGATCGCTATGAAAACATGATGTTACCTGTAAGTGATGGAAATAAATCGCTTAAAGTCATTGTAAATCTAGAAGAGGGCAAGAAAACGGAGGGTAAAATTTTCAAGAGACAAATTGAAAAGATGATTACGCTCGGTTATATCGATAATGAGTGGAAAGAGCATTTGCGTCAAATGGATGAATTGCGTACTTCGGTGCAACACGCCAATATTGAGCAAAAGGATCCATTGGTGATTTACAAAAAAGAATCCTACAATTTATTCCAAGCTATGCTCGGGAAAATGAGCAAAGAAGTGGTCCAATTTTTGGCAAAATCTGATTTGCCTCGACAAGCTCCTGAACAACAATTAGCCACAAAAGAGAGTGAATTTGACAATGCTGGAGGAGCGTTTAAAAATGCGCAAGCACAACAGCGCGAAGAAGAGTTTAGGGGCAGTGAGGGGTTTGATCAAGCGAAGCAAAACGCAGGAGGACAGGAAGCTCCCAAACGAGTACCTGTTGTGAATGAAGAACCGAAAATTGGAAGAAATGACAAAGTGGAGGTTCGTAATTTGAAAAACGGAGAAACGAAAGAACTGAAGTATAAACAAGCCGAACTTTTATTAAAAACGGGCTTGTGGGTGGTAACACGAAAAATGTAAGCCACAATCTTAATCCTTAAGGAAGAGGTTTTCAGTTCACTGGAAACCTCTTTTTTTGTTTATATTCATTGAATGCGCTGGTCTTGGAAATACGCTTTTATTACGCTGCTGCTTTTGGGCATAGAAATTTTAATCGCTCTGTTTGTGCGAGACCGCTTCATTCGACCTTTTTTAGGGGATGTGCTGGTTGTTGTTTTGCTTTATGCGGCATGCAGAACGATCCTAAAATCAGCCTCAGTAAAGGTAGTTTTGGGAGTAGTACTCTTTGCTTTTTTGGTTGAGATTGCACAGTATTTTCAGCTTTCGGAAAAATTGAATTTGGCGGATCAGTCGATTGGGCAAATCATTTTGGGGAGCACATATGATCCGCTTGATTTGTTGGCGTATTGTTTAGGAGGGGGAACAATCAGTTATGTACTCGGTAGATGGCTAGATGATGCGCCGAGTGACCACCAGGGAGTGCAGTGATAGCTTGGTGAAGATTAGGCCTTAGCCAAGCGAAGTTGCTGGAGTGACCAGAGGAAACTACAAGCAACACAGTTGGACTTAGCCTGAGCAAACCAACTAAAACGGAAAGCCCGCTCGGGTGGCTTCTTAATTCGTCTCTCCCCACACCTTACCTGTTCGGTATACCGTTCCTTTAAATGACGAAACGCATTCTTGATTTTGATTTGTCACATCAATGAGATAGACACCAATTTTACGTGAAAGCGAAAGCTCCTTCGTAGAGGTCGTTAACGTATCTCCTATTTGAACAGGTTTAAGATGAGAAATAGACGTTTCTACTGATACTGATTTTATTCCGTGAGCATTTACGGCAAATGCCAAAGCTGAATCAGAAAGTGAATAGGTGATGCCGCCGTGAGCGATTTCCATTCCGTTTACCATTTCGTCACGGACGGTCATTTGGCAACTAACGCTTCCAGGTGTATAGTCAAGAATAGAGATACCTAACCACTGACTCATGCGGTCGGTCTTCATCATTTGATCTACAATTTCTTTCGGCGTCATGCTGTCGGTTTATGAACGAACAACCGCAACGTTGAGCAGTCCAATCATACTCGAACTCACAATGAATAATTGTGTTTTCGTTTCTTCTTCCAATTCTTCACCGTCCTCATCAACTGCCTCAATCTCATTCATCATGAATTGTGAAAGATGATGCTGTTCGATCAAATCCTGCATAGGTGTATAATCTTCATCTTGGTAAATAGCATCCAATGCCAATACAAATGGTTCTTGAAAATCATCAATCGCATCTTCAGTAATTTCTTTTAAACTAAGCCCTTCTTCGATAAATGCTTCCATCACAATAGCAAAATAGTAGATAGAGAACATATTTAAATCCTCATTCTCGTATTCTAAACCAGCTTGTAAAAGATAATTGACTAAATTTTCTTGTTGCAAGGTAAATGTCTCGATTTTTTTATCGAGCGCCTCCTCGTTTAAACCGTCTATTTTTGCAATTGCTTTTTCGATACTACTGATACTAACTTGACTCATTTTTATTTATTTAGGAAGATTATCTTAGGATTTGCTTTCTTCAAATCTGTTGTAAAGTTAAAAACAAAAAAGGTGTATTTGATCGCAATACAACTAAAAATACGTAAATTAGGGTCTCAAATTTATCAGCACGGCTTATGGCTTATTTTTCGGATGATTTTTTACGGTTTTTTATTGAACTAGCTTCAAATAATCACAAAGAGTGGTTTGATGCCAATCGCAAACGTTATGAGTCGACCGTGAAGAAGCCTTTTGAGGTTTTTGTAACAGATTTAATTGCCGTTATCAAAAAGTATGATCCTGTGATGGGTATAACCTATAAGGACGCGATTTTTCGGATTAACAGGGACATTCGTTTTTCAAAAGACAAACAACCGTATAAACTGAATCGCTCGGCGATTATTTCCTCTAAAGGGAAAAAAGACAAAGCTTTTCCTGGCTTGTATTTTGAAATGGGGCCTGAGCATTTTCGAATTTATGGCGGTGTTTATGCCCCTGATAAGGAGCAACTTTACGCCATTCGTGAGACGATAGCAAAAAATCCACAGGTGCTTGATGGACTTTTGAAGGCGCCAGATTTTGTTGCTGCTTATGGTGAGGTATTGGGAGAACAAAATAAAGTGTTACCAGCCGAATTTAAAGCCGCAGCCGCAGATCAGCCATTAATTTACAATAAACAATTTTATTGGTATCAGACCTTTGATGCCGACGAAATTCTAGGAGATGATTTGATGAAAACAATGGAATCCTATTATTTGGCGAATAAAAAAATGATGGATTATTTTGCAAAAGCAATGACGTTATGAAATTAAGAATCTTTTTAGTGTGTCTTGTTAGTTGGGCCTCGTATGCTCAGATTTTGAGTACGGATAGAAAAACTGATTGGTCTTTGGCTGGTTTAAAAGAGGAAATACCTGTTGCATTGACAACCGTTTATTTTGACGAAGAAGGAGGCATAGGAGACGGCGTTTTTTCAAACAGTTTAGTACTTAATACAATCCTGGGTGAACTGGGAGGAACACCGTTTGAAGTAATTTTTCCAGCCGGTGTTTTTTATTTTGATACAGGTTTTTCTTTGCCTAGTAATTGTCGTTTGAGTGGGGCAAGCGCAGATTCAACGGTGTTGGTGTTTGATTTGGCAGGATTGACGACGGATTTATTCTCCATTACCGGTGGTGTTGAAGCAACGGAAATAGCTGTGATTGAGGCCTGTGAATTTGGTCAATATACTTGTTTAATTGCTGATTCGACCTATTTTTCGGTTGGCGATTGGGTATTAATTTCTGATAATGATGCGGAATTGATAACGTCTGATTGGGCAACTGGCACTACAGGTCAGCTTTTGCAAATTAATGCCATTTCTGGTTTCGAATTGAGTTTTGATAGTCCTTTTCGAAGAACCTACGAATTGACCAATTTTCCGCTTCTGAGGAAAGTTAACCCAAAGGAAAATGTCTTGATCGAAAATTTAACCCTGAAGCGGATGGATGAAACGGTTGGACAGTCTAATCATATCGGCTTTAATTATGCCGTGAATTGTGCGGTTAAATGCATTGAAAGCGAGAAGTGTAATTTTTCACATATTCGTTTTCAATTTTCGAATAATTGTGAGGTAAGCGGGAGTTATTTTCACGACGCACATAATTATGGCGGGGGAGGAAAAGGGTATGGAGTCGTCTGCCAATTTGCAACGGGTGAATGTCTGATTCGAGATAATAATTTTAATCATTTGCGACATTCTATGCTTTTGCAGTCTGGTGCAAATGGCAATGTCTACAGCTATAATTATTCGCAAGATCCCTTTTGGACTGACGTGGCTTTACCGTCAAATTCGGCCGGGGATATTGTCCTCCATGGCAATTATGTCTATGCGAATCTATTCGAAGGGAATACGTGCCAAAATATTGTGATTGACGATTCTCACGGACAAAATGGGCCTTATAACACTTTCTTTAGGAACCGAGCCGAATTATATGGCATTTTTATGAATACTTCTCCTGCAACTGATCGTCAGAATTTTATCGGTAATGAAATACCAAATGAAGGGTTTTTGCTGGGTTTATATGCCTTTGCGGGAACGGATCATTTTTTCTATGGAAATAATCATAGGGGAGAGGTTAAACCTGCAGGTACAGCTGATTTAGCAGAGCCTTCTTTATATTTGTCTGTAGCGCCATTTTATTACGACATTTATTCCAATTGGCCTCCTATTGGTTATCCTGCTGCAATTAATACATTCAATAATGAAGCGTATGCTAATTTTTATTCCGGTTGGACGGTTCAATGCGAAAACACCTATGCTGATTTATCAATAGAAGAAAAGCTTGAGGAAGAGGTGGTGATTTATCCAAATCCTTCTTTTGGACAGTTAACGATAAGCAGCAAAAGCGGAGCTATGCTTGGAACAATTGAATTGTATAGCATAGAAGGGAAATTAATTTATACGACCTATTGTTATTCTTCTACTGTATCAATAGATCATCTATCGACGGGAATGTATATCTTGCATGCGTTAGATTCGTCTTTAAGAATTAGTGTTTTTCGTTAATGAGCCAATAATTCAGGGCAGGTGATTAGGTTGTGGACATAAGAATTATGGATTGAAAAATGGCAACGTCTCCAAATCCAGTTCTTTCATTTGCCAGTTAACACGTGTGCCGTAAAAATCACCGATCAATTGATAGGTTGAATCATTTTCGGTCATTAATTCCAGTCGCGTTGTATCTTGCTCATAATTGACCAATTCAAGTTGTGATCCATTCCACTTCATGGGATAATCGAAAAATTCATCTTCATCCGTTTGAAGAATAAAATAAGCTGCACTGTGAAAGAAAATTCGTTTCACATGGTTGGGGTTATCATGCACTTCGTATGCACCAAAAAGAGTTGGTTTAGCCTGCTTATATCCATTGAAATTCCCCATTCGCATATAGGGTATAAGTGATTCTGTTAAAAGAAAAAGAATCACTAAAACCCGGAGATAAGGAGCTGTTTTTGTGTAAAGCGCATGACTTGGTTTTTTTATTTCGATCGGTGGCGCAACTGTTCCATCACCAAAGAATGCTGTGCGTAAGCGATTGAGAAAGGGCACGATAATGATCGTTGTCAGTAGTAAAAGGAAAAAAGAAAATGTTTTAACTGTTATACCGAAACCCCAATTGATAAAAGTGACATTGATCAAAACACCAAAAGCAATGAAGGCGGCTAGCAAGCGTGTTTTGCGAAAAAAGAGCAATAAGGCAGGAATGAGTTCAAGCAATCCTGCAAAAATGGAATAAGTACTTGAGCTGCCCATGCTACTCCAATAGAGAATGTCAGGTGTCAATTGTCCGAGCGGAGTAAATAAGGTATTCGGCTCGGGAATATAAAATTGAAATAAGAAAATTTTATTGAAACCGTAAATGAGTAATATCAAGGCCAGGTAATAAACGGCTATACGATCGAGCCAATAATGAAGATTGGGACCAGGCTTTTGTCGAACAATTATTGTCCAACTAAAACTGATGATTATACTGCAAACTAGCAAGATTCCCGCCCAAATCAGCATGACAAAGGAATCCGAATAATAAAACAGATCAGGTGAAGAAAAAAGCGATTGCACACCCTTTTCAATGGTCGGCTTAAACCAATTTCCTGTGGGAGGAATAAGTGTAAAATCAAAGGGAAGCGTAAGAATAAAACCTACAACAAACAAAAATAAGGTCCGTATACCAATCGTTTTCATCATGACAGGGAAAGCTACTTATTCTTCTTAGAATGTTTCCCTACTTTTTTGGATTTTTTTAAGATTTTAGGCTCATTTTCAGCATCAAATCCAACCATTTTTAAATTCGGATAGTATTGGGTCACGAGGCTGTCTAAAATCACTTGTGGTCGCATCCAAAATAAATCATTGTAAGTTGTTTCGTCATATCTTTTTCCATTGAACCGTTCATAGGTCTTTTGGAAGGTGGTATCGTTCACCTTTTCTATTCTGACCAAAACAGGATCAGGTATTTCCAACCCTAAATCGCCATTTCCATTTGGATTAAAATGGGTAGAACTACCACTGTGACTTTTCCATGCTATTTCTTTCGTTTGCGCGGAAAGTGGAAACTGTAGCCCAATTGCTAATAGGGGAGCAAGTGTGAATTTTAGTTTCATAGCGGTGTTTGATTGGTTGTTTTTTTAAGAATCGGTTTTGAGTCACTCGGTTTTTCATCAAATCCTTCCAAAATAACTCCAGGAAAATATAGCGGAACAAGTGTATCTAATTCTGATTTTGGTTTCATCCAAAAGGAATCATAATAAATAGTGTCAACCGAAATTTGTGGTTCCATGAAATTATTATTAAAGGTCTGAATAAAGGTTGTATCATTCACTTTTTCAACACTAACAAGGGTTAATGGAGGAATAAATAAGCCCAAGTCTCCATCTTGTTTAGGGTTGAAATGACGCATGGCTCCACTGTGACTTTTCCAAGCAATTTCTTTGGTTTGTGCCATAGGAGAAAGACAGGTCATGACCATTGACAAGAATAGCAAACGATTTAGGTTCTTCATAATTGATATCAGTTATATGTGTTAACAGTAACCTGTACAATGAAGATAAAAATAGGTTCATTCTTTTTTCAACCTAATGCTGAAAACGAGTTTAAAGTATATTCACTTCTCGTTCTAAAAGCACACCGTAGGTTTCTTCTACCGCATCTAAAATGGATTGCGATAGGTTGTAGATATCTTTTCCTTTCGCCCCCCCATAATTGACAAGTACCAAGGCTTGATTTTTGTGAACGCCATAATTCTCAAAGGTCTTTCCTTTCCATCCTGCTTGGTCAATTAACCAACCTGCTGCAAGTTTTACATGATGCTCGTCAATGGGATAATGAGAGATCGTTGGGAATTGTGCTTG
The DNA here is from genome assembly GCA_023263555.1 of Crocinitomix sp. Lineage (GTDB taxonomy): Bacteria > Bacteroidota > Bacteroidia > Flavobacteriales_D > Crocinitomicaceae > Crocinitomix. The sequence goes on along the minus strand of JALQVX010000114.1, from coordinate 2,162 downwards.
TAAGGCTTTAAATTTATCAATTGATACAACCGGATTTTTAAAAAAGCTGCCCGAATTGCCAATCTTTTTAGGGTCAGGTAATTTGGATTGACGGATAGCAATTACAGCATTGCTGACATCTTTTATCGTTGGATGCTGAATACCCATGCCTGCTAATTCTGTTTCAATTGCTCCATAGGAAGTGTTAAGGATATGCTTTTTGGTCAATCGTAAGGTCATGCTCAAAATAATGTATTGACCTTTCAAAGCTCCTTTAAAGATGCTTTCTCGATAACCAAATTGACATTCGTCAGCATTAAAAATCCGCGTTTCTAATGTTTTGATATGGAGTGCTTCGAGTTCATGAAAAACGTCTTTTATTTCCACCCCATAGGCACCAATATTTTGCATGGGAGCAGCGCCGGTACTACCCGGAATTAAAGATAAATTTTCAATTCCTCCTAAATTATTGTCAATAGCGGAAAGGACAAAATCATGCCATGTTTCTCCTGCAGCAGCCTTTAAATAAGCAAAATTTTCGTCTTCGTCAACAATTTCAAGTCCTTTGATTTCGTTTTTGAGCACCAAGCCTTTTACGTCTTTTGTAAGCAAGATATTACTTCCTCCACCTAAAATAAGGAGCGGGTCATTGGTTTGGTTATGTGCCAATAAGAGCTCTTTTAATTCATCCTCATTGCTAAATGTTGCAAACTTTTCGGCATAACTACTGAGACCAAAAGTATTAAAAGGTAAAAGGTTTACATTGGCTTGATACATGACTTGTTTTCTGTATTTATCAATCAAAAGTATAAACTTTATAAACGTGTTACACATCAATCAAGGTACACTTATTAAGATGTCGAAGTTCATTGGATCAATTTTCAACCCTTTTCTCTTTTTGTACGTTAACCTGATGAATGAAAGTATAACTTATGAAATTCTTTCCACTCTTTTTTGTTCTACTTACAAGTTCTGTGTTTGGGCAAGATTATATTTATTTTCCCGACTCTGGTGCTGCCTGGGTAAATACAGTGTATGAATATGACTTTGGTGACGTTATTCCAATTCCTGTTTTGGTAGATGTTGACTATTATTGTGTGAATGGAGAGGACACTTTAATTGGTGCTGAATCGTATACGAAATTAAATTTTTGCAGTGGTCCTTATGTCGGAGCGATTCGTGACAATGGCGGGCAAGTGTTTTTTGTGCCTAAAGATAGTTTGGAACCCTTTCTCTTATATGACTTCACAGTGGAAGAGGACGACATATTACCAGCTGTTTATTTTCAAGAGGGCATTTCCGAATTAACGGTTTCTTTTGTGGATTCAGTTTTGGTGAATGATATCTATCGAACGCGTATTAATTTTGGTGGAAGTGCTTTTTGGATTGAAGGAATTGGAAATACCTTTGGTTTACTCGCAGAACCATGGGATAATATTTCTGGCTATTTGGCTGAATTGCATTGTATGCATCTGAATGACACTACTTATATTCAATCAGGAGAGGTAGATTTTAATCCTGGGGCAACTTGTCCATTCGATTTGGGGATAAACGAAAATGAGTTGGCTGTTTTTAAAACGATTGTTTTCCCAAATCCTTCAACGGGAACTTTTACACTACAATCTGATTTGGATTTGAGTGATGCCACGCTAATACTAACTGATTTAACGGGGAAGAACATTGAAGGAACAGTTGTTCGATCCGCGAATCAATTTCAAATTGACCTAAATGCTACCTATGCTGGTGTTTTCCTTTTGACGATTTACAAAGAAGACCAACTTTTCCAATATCGATTGATTAAGGAATAGGTGCGCTATTCGATAATAACGTATAAGCCACGATAGACATATTTAACGCCTTTATCATCTATAACTACAATCCGACTGATCTCTAAGCGATCGCCTGATTTTGCCGTTGAAAGGGCTGCGATTTGATCGGTTGTAAAGGCTGTACCGGGGGAGTCGATACTTTCAAATACGAGGCTGTCGGGTGCAGTAGGCGAATATAATTTAAAATCGAAAGATTGAATTTTTTCTTCCGAAAGATAAAGGCTATTCTGCACAAGACTAATTCTTGGATGTGCTAATAGTTCATTCTTGGAGGCTTTCTTTTGAATAGGCGTAAGGTTGGCCAATTGAATTGAATTAATCGGCATATTTAAAACGCGGAAATGGAATTCTTTA
>JALQVX010000171.1 GCA_023263555.1 Crocinitomix sp. | reverse complement strand
TAGGTGCATTAACAGGGAATGACTTATTAGGTCTTACAACGGGCTACGTGTCCATTGGTAAAGGATCTAAAGGAACAAGCCTTGAGCAGATGGATCTCAAATTTGTTGGAACTTTTGAGCAAATCGAGTTGGATGGATATGCTTACCAAGAAATAAATATTCGAAAAGGAGAATTTAAAAACGAGATATTTACAGGTGTAATTGATATCGAAGATGACAATTTAGCGCTGAATTATGACGGATCGGTTGATCTAAAGGGGGATATGAAATTCGACTTTGTTGTGCGAATAGATAGCACAAGTCTAACTGAATTAGATTATAATAAAGCTGAGTTTGTCGATCGTCTTCAGTCTAAAATTGAAGTGCACATTGAAGGTACATCACTTGAGGAAATTACGGGAACAGTTTCTATTCGAGATTTGGACTATAAAGAAGGGGCGATTGATTTCAAAATGGAGAAAATGGACCTTAGTATTTCTCGCAGCGAAACATCCGATAGTGTCAATCTTTATTCAGACTATATCGATTTTAATCTTTCTGGGAAATTTGATTTGCAAAACGTATGGCCGGTTGTTCAAAATCAACTTGCGCGTGTAATGGGCAATATCATTGATGAGGCAGACGCCAGCGCATCTAAAAACGAATACTATGATTTGCGTGTTAACCTCAAGAACATTAATCCGCTACTTCAATTTGTTGATCCGAATATCTTTGTTGCCGAAGAATCACGGATTCGATCATCCTATTCACGCCAAACGAAGAAGCTATCCTTCGAGTTTAAGTCAGATTTGGTGACGTATGAGCAGATGAAGTTTACAGACATCTTACTTAAAAATCAATTTGATAGTTTACGAGCAAATGTCCAGTATGAAATTGGTCTTGTTCAATTATCAGATAGTTTAGGGGTTAAAAATGCCGCTCTTTTCTCCTACATAAAAGATAATCACTTTTCAACCAATATTGGATGGGACAGATATGGCAACGTTGAACCTGCTTTATTTGCTTTCACTACAGAAATTGATTCATTGCAAAATGTAAGTACCGAATTTAATCCGTCCTTCTTTTTCTTGCAATCGGAGAAGTGGAGTATCAGCCCTAAATCAAAATTTGTGTGGACACCTGATTTTATGCAATTCTCAGAATTTGACATCACCAATAAAAATCACCTTGTAAATGTGGACGGGAAAATATCAGATGACCCCAAAGATTGGCTCTATTTCCAAGTACGCGATTTTGATTTAGCCGATTTGAACGGAATTTTAGAGGGGGTTGTCACAATCGGTGGTGTCCTCAATATTGATGGAGGCGTGTCTGATGTGTACAAAAATATTCGCTTCATGTCCCTTTCTGATATTAAAGACTTGGTCATTGATGGTGAGTTAGTGGGTGATTTATTGGTGGATAATAAGTGGAATAAGGCAACAAATAGCGTTCAGATTTTTGGTAACTTAAAACGGGACAAAAAAGAGACGTTTAAATTTGACGGACATTATTATCCTGAATTAGTCAAAGAAAATTTAGCTGTCGATCTTATTTTTGATCATACAGATATTGGATTCCTTAATGCATTCTCAGATCCTGAATTGTATACGGATATCGAAGGAATCTTGAACGGTAAATTAAAAATCACGGGAGAATTGGTCAGTCCGTCCATCAATGGTTCACTTGAGCTACTCTCAACAAAGGTAAACGTTCCAATGCTGAATGTTGGATTTGGTTTAACGGGAGTTTTAAATTTTGCACCAGATAAGATTACAGCAGATAAATTAAAGGTATTTGATCAAGAAGGAAATAAGGCATTGTGTAATGTTAATTTGAAACATAAAGATTGGGGCAATTGGAATTACGTGATTGGTTTAGACATGTTGGGAGCAGGAACAGATAAACGTTTTCTCGCCATGAACACATTCTATAAAGATGGAGACTTCTATTATGGTAAGACCTATGTAAATGGAGATGTTTCGATTAAAGGAACGCCAGAACTGACCGAGATGAGCATAAATGCAACAACCTTGAAAGGTACAGATCTTAAATTGGCTATGTACGGGGCTGGAGATCTCGAAGAGTCTTCTTTTATCGTTTTTGACACCATTCTTCCTTCAAAACGCGAAGATAGGGACGGTGTAGTTAATCAACTCGAGAGTTCTGAACTTGTCATGAAAATGAAATTCAATATATCGAAAGAGACAAAAGCTACGATCGTTTTTGATCCGATCTATGAAGATCAAATTGTGGTCGATCAAGGTGAAGGAAGTATAGAATTAAATATGGATGAGTACGGTGAGATGGAAATGAGAGGGAAATACACCATCTACGAAGGTGCTTATTTCATGCGGGTTAAAGGTTTAGTGAGTAAAAATTTTAATATAAGGGAAGGGAGTAATTTAGCCTGGACAGGATCTCCTTATGACGCCTTGATTGAAATTAATGCAGATTACATTACTCAAGTATCATTAGAACCTATTTTACCGCCAGGAATTGAAGATCGAAGTGGGGACAAAGAAGAGGTGATCGCTACGTTGAAAATGAGTAATACGTTGATGGAGCCCATTATATCCTTCAAAATTACAGCTCCTCGTGCTGATGATGTCACTCAAACAGCTCTGCGCGCAATTGAGGCTGATCAAGATGAATTGAATAAACAATTTATTGCATTGCTGGCATTGGGTAAATTTTTAGCAACAAATGGAGGTGCAGGCGGTTCTGGTAACGCGGCAATCGATTTTGCAGAGGGCCAAATTAACGAGATTTTAGGAAGTGTAAGCAACAAATACGCCATTGCTGCCGATTTGAGTTCTACATCAGGTGAAATTGGATTTTCAAGGCAAGTGGGGGAAAAAATTACCATAACCACAAGTTTGGGCGTAGTGTCGGCAACAGACTCTTCTGGAGTTTCAGGTAGTTCATCAACTGCCACTAGCGCCGGGGGAATTATCGGAGATGTGATAATCGAATACCGACTGAATGACGACGGTAGTTCAACGATCAATATTTATAATTCATCCAATCAAGGAAGTGATGCGGAAAAAGGTCCATTTACCCAAGGGGTTAGTTATCATTATGAAGAGGTATTTGATAATGCGAAAGAATTTAGATTACTTCAAGGTTTTTTAAATATTTTTAGAAGTAAAGCCAATGATGTCGACTATAAGAAAGAGAAATCAAATGGTAAAAAGAAACCTGTGAAAGGTGCAAAGGAGAAAATAGTAACTGGTAATTAGTTGCCGATTAATTATAATTTTTTAGAAAAATAGACAGATGAAAAAAGTTTTAGTAGCCAACCGCGGAGAGATTGCTTTGAGAATAATGAAAACACTTAAAAAGATGAATATCGAAAGTGTGGCCGTTTATTCGGATGTTGATGCAGATGCACCTTTTGTGAAGTTTGCAGATGAAGCCTATTGTATTGGTGAAGCTGCTCCTGCGAAAAGTTATCTCAATATGGATAAGATTCTAGAAGTGGCTATTCAAACAGGAACAGAGGGAATTCATCCTGCCTATGGTTTCCTTTCTGAAAATGCAATTTTCGCAAAACGTGTTTCTGATGCGGGAATTAAATTTATAGGTCCATCCATTGAAGCGATAAATGTAATGGGGGATAAATTGGATGCCAAGCAAGCGGTTAAAAAATTCAATGTACCAATGGTTCCGGGAACGGATGAAGCGATTACCGATATTGCTTTAGGTAAACAAATTGCGGAAGGAATCGGCTATCCAATTTTGATTAAAGCGTCTGCAGGAGGTGGTGGAAAAGGAATGCGCGTCGTGGAGAATAGCGCAGAATTTGAAAGCCAATTCGATCGTGCGGTTTCTGAAGCTATTTCGTCTTTTGGAAATGGAGCTGTTTTTATTGAGAAATTTGTGCAACAACCAAAGCATATCGAAATTCAAGTCATTGCAGATCAACATGGGACTATCTTGCATTTAAATGAACGTGAATGTTCTATTCAGCGTCGTCATCAAAAAGTAGTGGAAGAGGCTCCTTCGCCAGTAATTGATGCAGCATTGCGTGCCAAAATGGGTGAGGCGGCTATTGCGGTTGCCCGTTCGTGTAATTACGAGGGGGTTGGCACAGTGGAGTTTTTATTGGACAAGGATAAAAATTATTATTTCTTGGAAATGAACACGCGTTTGCAAGTTGAACATCCCGTAACTGAAATGATTACAGGATTGGATTTAGTGGAGGAGCAAATTAAAATTGCGCGCGGTGAAAAGTTGAGTTATTCTCAAGATCAAGTGAAATTAATAGGACATGCTATTGAAATTCGCGTCTATGCTGAAGATCCTGAAAATAATTTTTTACCTGATTTGGGTTCATTGGTTCATTATAAAGTGCCAACAGGTTTAGGTGTGCGCGTTGACGGTGGATATGAAGAAGGAATGGCTATTCCGCTAACCTATGATCCTATGATTGCGAAACTAATTGTGCATGCCGAAACGCGCGATCTTGCCATTGAAAAAACATTGGAGGCGATTGATAATTATGAAATTGCTGGTTTTAGCACGACACTCGGATTTTGCAGGTTTGCAATCGATCATCCTGAATTTAGAAATGGGAACTTCACGATCAACTTTGTAGGCGATTATTTTAAACCTGAATATCTCAGAAAAGAAGTGACCGATAGGATAGGGGCAAATGCATTTTCTGTGTTTAAAAAATACGTCAAAGAAGCTGAATTTAGAGCTTTACCCGCGGAAACAACAGCCTGGAAAATGAACCGATAATTTGCGACCCCTTATTCGATATACGTCTATTTTGCCTGTATCAATATTATTGTTTTTTCTTTTGGGGCGGGTCATTATAATCAGTCACTTCGAAGGATTAAGCGCTTGAAGGCGCTATTTGGTCATCCGAACGCGAATCGCGAGAAAATTGTTCGGCAAATCAAAAAAATGAAATTAGCTATTGTGATTCGTCAACATATTGTCGTTGATTTATTCATAGTGCTTCTAATTGTGCAATTGTTTGTTGCTGAATTATTTGCCAAATTTGATGTAGATGGAATAGCGCCTATTGTAATGTTTCTTGTGTTTATCTTTTTACTAGTACTATTTTATTCTTTAAAGGGCGGCAGCGTCATGCCGAATAGAAGCCGGTCAGCTTCCGATTATAGTCCTTTTTAGTTGGGTTTAATCAGCTTTTGTTGGCGAATGAGATGACCCGATTGGTCAACTAAGAAGAGCACATATAATCCAGGTTGAAGGGCATCTGTCGAAATATCAGGTGCTAAACTTCGGATGCAAATGCGTCCATTTAAATCCATAATCAGTACTTGATCTCCCACTTTAAAATCACTAATCAGTAATTGGTGCGTGAGTAGGATTGCAGGAAAATTCTTTTTTGAAGTACTTATTTCTGTGCGATTTAAAAAATTAGATAGTCTCACATGGTGCAACATAGACGGGTCGCTCCCTTTCTTTTCCGAACTAACGAAAAATTCATGGTTTCCGAGCTTTGCCACACCTTCTATCTGAATTGAACCTTCAAACGGAGCAATGTAACGAACGAGTGTTCCTTCAGAAAAATGGAAGGTTTCAAAATCATGAACGAAAACA
>JALQVX010000157.1 GCA_023263555.1 Crocinitomix sp. | reverse complement strand
TAAGGTTTTCCCCCATAGTTGGTATGTCATTACCTACGTGACCCGACCAGTTTTTATATCCTGCTACGTGACGTGCTTCCGCACTGTACATTCGCGGAAAAAAGGTTGTTTGTGAAGCGTTATAAGTAGGTTTTGTTTTTTCTCCATCAAAGGTTTGGAAATATTTTTCTTCAATTGAGTACCCACCAGTCGCAGCATACGCTTTCGCTTCTTCTTCCGATTTGAATCCTTTTAATTCTTTTCCCGTTTTGCTAATAACAACAAAACGTCTTAAATAAACATCACTACGATCGTCCCATAAATCGCGATCTTCATTCATTTCTGAATTGAAATATTGACCTTTTAAAATTGGCCAATCTCCATATTGTTCACGTTTTAAATACGATTCTAAACTCACCAAGTTTTCTGGATCGTTTTCGTCTAATGGAGTATTGGCATTTGAACGAATTACGATCATGGCAAAACATGAATATCCAAGGAAAATCATTGTGCCGCTCCATGTAATTGTATTAATTAGTGAACGACCCGTTTTCTTCGACCACATTAATAATGCTGTGATGATTGATAACATGGCAATAAAGAAGAAAACTGTACCAGTATTGAATCCCAATCCTAAGCTGTTTACGAAGAAACGCTCAATCCAACCTGCCAATTGAACAGTTGAAGGAATAAGTACGGATTGAATTAATCCTAACGTAACTACGCCAATAATTCCAGTCACAATGAACCCAACAGGAGTGCTTTCTTTATATTTTCTGAAATAAATAACATAGGCGATAACAGGAATACACAATAAGTTCAATAAATGGACACCAATAGAAAGTCCAATCATGAAGAAAATGAAAACAATCCAACGGTCAGGGTGACTTAAACTTGTGTCTGCTTCTTTTGCATCATTTTCCTGCTCAGCCAATTCATTGTCCCATTTCAAAATAGCCCAAACAACAATCGCTGTGAAAAAAGAGGACATGGCATATACCTCGCCTTCAACTGCTGAAAACCAAAATGAATCGGAAAAAGTGTATGCAATTGCGCCAACTAAACCACTGCCAATCACAGCCCATTGCTGTCCTGCTGTAAGTGATTTTGGACTTTCATTTTTTATGCCTTCTAAATCGGCTAGATTTGAATTTTCATTTGCTGAACCAAAAAGCGAAAAGCCAGGATTGAGGATTGCTTTTTTTGCCAACATTGTAATCGTCCAAAAGAGGAATAGGATGGTAAAAGAGCTGGATAGTGCAGACATGGCGTTCACCATCATTGCTGCATTTTCTGGATTAGATCCAATGGTGAAAATGCGTCCAAGCATCATAAATAAAGGTGCTCCCGGTGGGTGACCAACTTCCAATTTATAGGCCGTTGTAATGTATTCACCACAATCCCACAAACTCGTTGTCGGTTCGAGCGTCAAAAAATAAACGGCAGTTGCAAAAATTAAAACTGCCCATCCTATTCTCGTATTCAATTTATTGTAATCCATAATCCTCTTTAATAGCTCTGCGAATTTAAAAATATATTTTGATGATTTTTCTTAAAAACCTTGAAATCCGGAAATAGGTTGCATTATATCTTGTGAATTAAGGTTTTTTATGATTTCTCAACTGCAACGCAAACCAAAAAATCACACCTGCTTCACCTTTTTTTAATTTATCTTCTTGTTTTATTTGCGGAATCAAAAAAAGTACTTAAATTTGCCCTCGCATTTGTCAGAATGCAACCTGTCTCATGGTGTAACTGGCAACACGTCTGGTTTTGGTCCAGAAGAGTCTAGGTTCGAGCCCTAGTGAGACAACAAATAAAAACCTCAACACGTTGATAATTAGACTGTTGAGGTTTTTTTGTGTTTAAATGTTCGTACAGTTGTTAGTACATCTTTTGAATGCCTCTATTTTTAGAATTAAGGATGACCAATCGAAACAAAAACTCCTCAAAATTAGTACAGTAATTTAAATTGTAAATTTAACACTGTCCATTGTGAAAAATCAAGGAGAAAATTCAGCGCAGACTTCAAGGCGAAAGTTGTCCTAGTGGGACAATAAAAGTAATTTTTTAAGCAGATGTCTCACTACCAACTTTTACAACGTTATCATTAGTGTCAAAAACAAGTGATATCACATATCCAGTAGCCGCCCATACACAGACAGACCCTCCCTCTATATATCGAATAGATTTAAAATTTCCACATTTCTGAATTATATCGGTTTTGCTCATCCCTTTCATATCTCCTAATGATTGAAATTTTTAGATTTTTAGATTTTTATCGTTTTACTCGTTTTCATATAGTTCTTCATATTTCAGGTGGCCATTTTTATACCACTCCTTAACCCCATTCTCATTCTCTTCAAATTTCAATTCCCCATTTTTATACCACTCTCTGTAAACATCATTATGTTGTTCGTTTCCATATAGTTCTTCATATTTCAGGTGGCCATTTTTATACCACTCCTTAACCCCATTTTCATTCTCTTCATATACCAATTGCCCATTTTCATTCCAACTCCTGTTATAATAATTATCAGCTACATAAAATTCTTCATATTTCAATTGTCCATTTTCATACCACTCTTTAACCCCATTCTCATTTTCTTCATATTTCAATTGGCCGTTTTTATAGATGAGTTTTTCATAATGTTTTTTCCCATCAATAAATTCTATGTATTGATTATCGTGTTTTCTTTCCACTTCTAATGTTCCATTACCTTTTGTGAGATTAACCTCTAAAAGTAATACGCTGTCTAAATCGAAAACCTGTTGGACACCACTGTAATAACTGTAAAGATCGTAATTCCATACATACTGGACTCCATCATTTTTATAAATTTCGATTTCAGTTACGACTAGGTTATTTTGCAAATATTGTGAACGGCTAAATTCATCTGTTTCCCCATAGTTGTATTGGTTGAATTTCCATACTAATTTTTCGTTTTCAAATCTTTCAGCCCGTTGCAAGTAAAATTTACCATTTGCTGCTTTCTGATAAGTTTCTTGAAGGCCGTCTAGTATTCCATCCCTATAGCTCGATATTTTCATCCAGTTCGGCGCTATGTAATATTGTAACCCATTTGGTTTTCCATCTTTAAATTCGCAAAGAAGGTCGAGATCTCTACCTTCCTTCTGTCCAATCGGATTCAAGTCCGCTTTAATCTTGCCGGAGAATTCAGACCCCAATGATAATCGCTCAGGGAGTTCGTTCAGATTTTTAAATCTAAATTCCCACTGCTCTAAAATATTATTGAGATCAATTGTCACATCAAGGGCATCAATTTTTTTAAATTTTGGAAATTCAGGCACTTGCCCTAAAGAAAATGCCGAAAAGCATAATAATGTTATGATAAATGTATTTTTCATGATGAGTAAAATTTAAACTAAGTTAAAATTTTTTTTATTTTGTTTTTCAGTACTTGTTTTCTAACTTTTGGGAGGCGAGACGACCTCAATTATTTTATTTTTTCCAGTATTAGTTATTGAAAAGACATCTGCAAATTAAGTTTGATGGATCTAAAAAGAAAAGAAGATTCCAATCTAAGCAGAAATTTATGATGATAATTTTAGAGGGGAAGACGTAATAAAGTTGAATTATGCGCACCTGATAATAGGAAAATCGCGATCTATTTTCAAGATATTCAACACCGAAATAAAGTGATTATCCCAATTACTTGAAAGCGTCGGAAGAAGAACATCCTTCGCAGTAGATGCATGACATTTATTCGCCACAATAACTCCCCTTCAATAACAAGACTGCCGTGGAAGGATTGGTGGCCAAAGGAACATCATGCACATCACATAAACGCATAAGCATTGAAATATCGGGTTCGTGCGGATGTTTTTCTAAAGGATCTCTAAAAAAAATCACCATATCACATGTTCCTTCTGCAACGCGAGCCGCTATTTGAGCATCTCCTCCTAAAGGCCCTGAAAGTAAAGCAGTCACTTCAAACCCCGCATTTTTAACCTTTTGACCTGTCGTTCCTGTAGAAATAAGAATGATTTCATTTTTATGAAGAATGTTAGCGTGTTCATTCAAAAACTGAACCATTTCAGCCTTTTTACCGTCGTGAGCAATTATTGCAATAACCATTGATTTCAAATTTATTTTTTCGAGCAATCTGATAGAGGCCGCAATTTAAATAAAACTTATGATTCCTGTCTTAAAAAAAGTTCGTTTTGATCTGACTATGTACGAACATTTAACGGTCTAAACTGTTTTAGAATAAAGACACCTTCTCAAAATGAAGAAAATGATCTATATTCTCTCCACGTTTATGCTACTTTTTGCTGCCAGTCAAATTTGGGCGAAGATCCAAAATTCGAAAATTGAAACGCTGCCTTATGCTGTGCTTAAAGAATATGATGATTTTGAAATTCGGCACTACGAACCGGCTACTTTTTCGTATGTTACCTTGGATGTTGATTCATATGACAAAGGTGCAAGTATCGGTTTTTCTAAATTGGGAGGTTATATTTTTGGGGCGAATGAAAATGAATCCAAAATTTCTATGACTTCCCCGGTTGAAATGGAAATGGATTCGCAGGTTGTGGTTAAATTTATGGTTCCTTCCGATTATAAATTGGAGGATCTGCCCATTCCTACAAATAAAGAGGTGAAGTTTGTTGAACAACCTGCACGAACGGTTGCGGCAATTCAATTTGGAGGTTTTGCGAATGACGAAAAAATTAAGTCCTACAAAGAGAAATTATTCAAATTCTTAGATGAACATAACATCAAACATGTTCAAGAATATAGCTTTTTTGGGTACAATTCGCCTTACGATTTAATCAATCGACGCAATGAAGTGATTGTGGAAGTGGATACGGAAGGACTTCAAATGTAAAAACCGATTATCATTCTACTACGCACCTTAGATTTGTATTTCATTGCGGGTTGCCAATTTTCCATTTTTTCAATGCGACTTAAGATACTCTTCCGTTCTGCTTCACTCAGATTTGGTGTGAGAACTTCCACGTTAGTGATTGATCCATCTACCTCAATGACAAAACTGACATGACAAAATTTTGTTGATTGGTCCGGTGTACTTATCAGGTTTATGAGTACATCTATCCCGCCAGGATATAAAGCCGGTGAATCAACAGTTTCGAGGAGCGCATATATTTTGGTATCTTCCTCATTATCATAAGCTACAAATTCGATTGCTTCAACGAAATTATCTCCGCTTTCTTCGAAAAGATAGGTGGCATAAAAAATGCGGAAAAATTGGGCGAAATCAAAAAATTCTACCTCTACTTTACGTCCGATAAGTTGTTCTTCAGCTCCTCCATTAAAGCCAGTAATTTTCCATTTTTCATTTATAAATTCAAAATTAACGCAGAAATTATTCCAACAATAAGTAGCCTTTTCCTGCTCTATTTCGATTTTCTTTACATCATATTGGGCTATTCGACAGCCTCCAACTTGAATGAATTGAGGATTAATAGCTTGACATTTTTGTTTGAAATAATGGAGGTATTCCATAACTGCTTCACTTGCAAGTGTCGTCAATAGGGTGCTATCATTTTTTTTAAAATAAAGTTCGAGTGCCGAATTAAATTCAGAGATCGAATTTTGTATTTCTAACCCTTTTTTATAATCGGCTATCCGTTCTTCCAATTTATGGACGTCTTCTATGGTTGTCGTTCCTCCGTTTTCTCCACTAATCATCCAATTACCGTTGATCTTTTTGAGATTAAAACGTGTGCCTCCATTTCTCAAAATAACCACGCGGCAAGTAGCAGAATCTGAGTTGACAATTTCTAAATCCGTAATTTCTTTGAGTTCTAGATCTCTTTTATTGCCCCATCCTTCTAATCGATCCAATTGGCGTGATAAAATGAGGTGGCGATACATCAATTCAGTTGTTACGCGTCTTAAATTTTCGGAAGAATCTGCATAGTTGAGTTCGTTCCAAAATGTAACAAAATTTGTTGTTGTTTCTTTAACACGGGTTAGTTCCGTAGCAATTAGTCGCATGCTATCCAAATGACTTCGTGCCATTTCTATATCCACTGGTGTAATGATTTGATTGTTGTAGGAGACAACTTTCCAATTTTCTTCAAATCGCTCTACATTCAAAAAATAGGCATGTTCACTTACCCTAACCTTGCAAGCAAAAATGGTGTCATTGTTCAAGAGTTCATAGGTCGAATCCTTCCTTGTACTTAGATTGTACTCCATTAAAAATACTTCTTCTCTTGAAATTTCTAGAATCAGAAAGAGCGAATCACCACATACTTTTCGAAAACTTGAATCCGGATAGGAGCTTTCTGCAAACCAATGTCGATTCTCCAATAAATAAGAATTGCAGGCAGCTAGAACCTTTTCTTCTTCCTGTTTTTTAAGTTTTACCTGTCCAAATGATTGGAAGAATAAAACCGTGAAAAATAAACTGAGCGTATATTTCATACACTAAAAGTAGATATATTTTCTTTTTTTTAGTATAATTTCTGAACTCGCCATTTTATGATTTAAGGACAAGAGAATGAGATTGGCATCATTTTTATGATACTACTATTAGAAATTAACTAATTGTAATAGTAAAACGAGCACAACCTTTTTCAACGCCTACGAATTATTAGGCGTGAAACCTTTAGCGACTGATGCCGAAATTAAAAAAGCCTATAAACAAAAAGCGCAAGAATTCCACCCGGATAAATTCGATAATTCAGCACCGGCCAATGCCTTGTTTAAAATGATTGTTCGGGCAAAAGAAATTTTGTTGAATTCTGCTTCACGTTTACAACACGATTATGCGCACGGATTTAAAGTGAAGCCACAGCCAAAAGTTGAACCGGAAATAATTTATGTTCGCCACACCGAAACACAAACAGATTGGGGTTCCATTATTGGTGCAGGATTGGTTGGATTAGCTGTTGGAGCGACTCTTGTTAATCGCCGGAAACGCCACGCCAAACGGAAAAGATAGATTCATTTTTTTTAGTAGCAATGGAGTGGCCTTAAGTTGTTTTTGAAGCTGTAAAATTTTCATTCAACTTAACCGTTTAGTTTCTGGTGGGTGAAAAAGTAGAGTTACTTTTTATTAGATCTTACATTCTATAATAAACAATAGAAACTATGCAGCGTTTAATTCTTCTTTTCGGCTTGATGAGTTTTGCTTCGTTCGGGCAGCACTCGTTTAGTACTAATGATACAATAGATGTTTATCAACCTTCGGAAAATGAAATAGGGGAAGCTTATTTTCAAATTCCTGTTGATTTTAATGCGGATAATCTTTTAAAATCCATTCCTGCTGATTTGAGTGATGTTTCAATTCAACGGATTGATTTGGTGTATACGGTATATAAAACCAGTCCGGATTTTGATCAAGAAAAATTGAATAATAATCGTGTGAGTCAACTTAAAAAGGCGTGGCCGGCAGTGTCCAATAATTTAATTAGTTGGAATAGTTATGGGCAGAATAAGGCTGTAAATTCGGAGGATGCAAAAGCCATGTTTCATGGATTTTATGTATACTATCGTCCTATTCCTACCAAAGAAAGTATGGAAGCTGAATTGGCTTATATAGATAAAATGTTATTTGGTGAGTTGTCAACGCTTGCTGAAGAAAAGAGGACCGACGAAAGTACAACTGCTATTTCGAATCCGACAGCAGTTTCAGACGACGAAGAGGCAGGCAGCGAAGTGATCGAGTTTGCAGATTTTATAACCGGTGGTATGGCCTGTTTTGAAGCCGTTAAAGCGCAGGTATTTGGGGAAGCCAACTTTCAAATGGCGCTCGATAGTATTCAAGAACTTCCGGGATTTTATGGTTATTCATCAGGTACGGCCATGAGTTTGAAAAAAAATGGTCAACCAACAGATGTCATATGGTATTTTAGATTGGATTCATGTGATTTAGGTGCAGGAAGATCAAAAAGTGCTTTTACTATTCCAAAAGATTATTCTGTGGTAGAGGCCGTTTTTGAACGAAATCCCACCTGGACCAATTCATTAATTGTGATGGATGTAACAGGCAGTATGTCAACGTATATCGCGAAAACCATGGCGTGGGTAAAAGCGAGTCAGGATAATCCGAAGGTGAGCGCTTTTGTGTTTTTTAATGATGGAGACCTCAAAGCGACACATCAAAAAGTAACGGGTAAGGTGGGTGGAATCTATAGTGCTCCGAACACTGAATTTAATTCGGTTTATGAGGTTATGAAACGGACTATGCAAAATGGTGGAGGAGGAGATTGTCCTGAAAATAACTTGGAAGCAACGCTCTATGGAATCGAAAAATACGGCGATTGTGATGAAGTGATTATGGTGGCAGATAATTGGGCAACTCCACGTGATTTAGAATTGGTAGCGCAATTAAAAGTTCCAATTCATATCATTTTATGTGGAGCAGAATATGGAATTAATATTGAATACATTCAGTTGGCGATTGATTCTGGCGGTTCAATTCACACCATTGAAGAAGATTTAGATACGCGAAATATTAAAGCCGGCGTGGCTTTTGAATTGGGCAATGCTTTTTACACGATTGTGAATGGCAGGGTGGTGAAGGCAGAGAATAAATAGGGTTATTCATCAAGTCCAAACAAAGTCATATTATCAATGTCCAATTCATTGTAAACAAAGGCATTGTATTTTTCTAATTCAATACGGTTTGTTCCGCGATCAACGGCCTTAAAAAAGGTGTTCATTTCTTTATCGAGTGCTTTTTGATAGATTGCGTAGAGCTCTTTCACGGTTTCAAAACTGTAAGGTTTACCCATTAATTCTCTTTCAAACTTGCGTCGAACAATTTCATAAAGATCAAAGTAGATATTAATGAAGCATTGTGTTTCTTTCGTGATAGGAAGGTGATAAAAACTTTCGAAAGGATTGAAAATAACGGCAGAAAATAAATTAGTGCTATCATTGTAGGTATTGACATCAACATAGAAATCAACTTTGAGTTGGTAATTATCATAGATCACATTTGTGATTGGTTTTGGCAGCGTGTCGGAGAGAAATTCGCGAAATAAGATGCGATTGGTTGACCATTGAACGAAGGGATGCTCGAAGAGACCTGTTTTTTGATTGGGTAGCTTTTTGAAGACAGAGATATTGGTGTGCGAATTCGGAGATTGAAAGAAAGATTCGTTTTTGTTTGCCTGGTTTTTCATCCGAAATTCATCATTAAATTTCCAGAAAAAGTCGTTGTAAGGTGTCGCATTGTACTTGCGGTAATCGGATACATTTTCAGGTAGTTTGCTCGGTGTGATAAATTCAAATTCGTCTTCAAGGTCATAGGCGTAAAGTATGGCGTTGGTGACAATTTTATAGTTTTGCTCATTTGTCGTTCCAATTCTGCTTTTATAGTCAATGACATAAAAGAAATCAATTTGATTAAAGATAATTTCGCCATCAATTTCGGTAAATGTTTTGGTGATATTGAATTGTACGTTTGCGATCGAATCAGACGGAAAAATGGGTAAAAACGGATATTTTTTACATGAATCACACTTAAAATTGATTTTTTTAACTGTTTCATGATCTTTGTCGACCCATAGTTCGCCGTAATAAAATAGTCCCAATTCTTTTTTAGGTTCAAATGAGATATGGTAAATCGAATCGTTTTGGTCATCTACGAACTTAGAGAGTAATCGTAATTTAAAATGTGTTTTGAGTTCCTTTTTTTTGATTTCAATCGGACTTGTTGGAAAATAAAAGTTGCGGTCAAATGTCT
>JALQVX010000139.1 GCA_023263555.1 Crocinitomix sp. | reverse complement strand
CCACTGCTTCATTGGCAATTGGCGAATATATTTCCGAAATGGCAGAAGAAAAATTCGGATTGAAGACCAGCATTATTACCGAATAATTGAACTAAATAGTGTAAGATAATGAATCCGCTAGAACATTGTTTTAGCGGATTTTTTAGATTTTCATCCGCGCATCAGGGACAACATTTTGTAACGCAAATTCACCCTTTAAATATTTGTGATACCCAGCAATAGCAATCATGCCCGCATTATCTGTGCAGTAAGAAAATGGGGGAATAAAGGTATTCCATCCTTCACGTTGACCAATTCGTTGCAATTCGCTTCTTAACAATGAATTGGCAGAGACTCCCCCTGCAATGGCAATTTCCTTAACCTCATAATCTGCTGCCGCTTTGATCAGTTTTTTAAAGAGGGATTGAATGATCGTACTTTGATAAGATGCACAAATATCGTTCAGATTTTCGGTGATGAAATGTGGGTTTTTTGCCATCTCTTTCTGCAAGAAATAGAGGATACTGGTTTTTAATCCGCTAAATGAATAATCATAGCCAGGTAAATTGCTGATCGGGAATTTAAATTTTTTTCGGTCGCCCTCTTTTGCGTATTTATCGATTAACGGTCCACCCGGATAAGGAACCCCCATGATTTTAGCCGCTTTATCAAAGGCTTCTCCTGCTGCATCATCTATCGTTTGTCCAATCACTTCCATCTCAAAATAATCCTTTACAAGTACCAGTTGCGTGTGGCCTCCAGAAACGGTCATGCAAATAAAAGGGAAAGCTGGGTAACGGTTTTCTTCGTTGTGAATGAAATGTGCTAAAACATGGCCTTGCATATGGTTGACTTCTACCAATGGAATTCCTAATCCTAGTGCAAAACTTTTTGAAAAACTCGTACCAACAATGAGTGATCCCAAAAGACCCGGTCCTCGCGTGAAAGCAACAGCACTTAAGTCTTTTTTGTCAATACCAGCTTCGCTTAGGGCTTGATGCACAACGGGAATGATATTCTGCTGGTGCGCACGTGAAGCAAGTTCAGGAACGACCCCACCGAAGTTTTTATGCACCGCTTGTCCAGCGACAATATTGGAATGAATTTTGCCGTTAATCAAAATAGCAGCAGAAGTGTCATCACATGACGATTCTATTCCTAAAATTATGATGTCCTTATCGTTCAATTTACTACTTTTATCAAAAATTTATTTTCTATCACAAAACTAAGGAAAATACTGAAAGGAACTGGCGCTTCGATTTATCTTTTAATCGAATTTATCGTGCTTATTTTGATTGTTTTTGCATTCGGAATACGCATGTCCTATTTCCAAACACTCTTGGCTCAATCTGCGGCGGCATACCTTTCGGGTGAATTGGATACAGAAGTCAGTATCGACAAGTTGGATATCGTTTTTTTCGACGTCGTTGATATTCAAGGTGTCTATGTAGAAGATAAAATTAAGGATACCCTTTTGTACGCGCAAGAGATGCGAATCAATATTGCCGATTTCAATCTTTCTGAATCATTTGTTGACTTGGATGAGGTGCGCCTGACAAATGCAACCGTGCGAATGGTAAAATATGCCAACGACTCATCTTTCAATTTCCAACATTTAATCGATTATTTTGCGAGTACTGAAGAAGATACCACAAGTTCTAGTTTTTCGCTGAATGTTAGAAAACTGGCATTAGACGACATTAATTTTAAATACCAGGATGAAAATGCGGAAAAAACGAACTTTGGTCTAGATTATTCGAACCTTGCCATCCGTCACTTATCGGGTGAGTTTTCCGAATTCTCAATGGAAGGAGATGAAATTCGTGTTCAGTTAGAAGATTTGCATTTCCAAGAACAAAGCGGCTTCGCCCTTTCCAAATTGTCTGCAGGTATTTTGTATAGCCCCGCTTTAATTCAGCTCGACAAGCTAACGCTTGCGTATAATAATTCAATTCTAATCTCAGATCAATTGCAATTGAGAACGCCCAACGGAGCGGACGATTTTTCTGATTTTGTCAACCAAGTTTATTTTAAAGGAAATATTCGGAATTCAATCATTGACATGGGTGATATTGCGTATTTTTCTCCTTCGATTTATGGCATGGATGTCAAGATTAATTTAAATAATGTTCTGCTTTCTGGTCCCGTTTTTGGTTTGCGACTTGATAGCCTAGATCTCTCTATGCTAGCTTCTACGGTATTGCGCGGAAACTTCCAAATACCGAATTTTGACAAACCTGATGAAGCACTGTTCCAAGAAGAAATAGGATTGTTACAAACAACTGTCATTGACATTCAGAGTCTCAAATTAACACCGTTTTTGGGTGGTGAAGATTATTTGATGTTGCCCGAAGGAATGGCTGAAGCTGGTAATATTCAATTGGTAAATGGACATTTTACAGGTTATATAACAGACTTTCAAGTTGATGGAGATCTTACTTCTGGTATCGGTAATCTGTCATCCGAGTATGGCTTGCGCTTTTTTGTTGATCAGGCTGGAATTCTCAATTATCAATCAGGTTTGGAAACGGGCTTGGGTAAAGATTTGATCGTTGAAAATTTAGACTTAG
>JALQVX010000047.1 GCA_023263555.1 Crocinitomix sp. | reverse complement strand
TGTTTTCTGTGGAACACATGAGTTGCGCTTGTTAGAACCCTTCTTCTCCAGTCGTGTTTTAACATTAATGAACAGTGTAAAATCGAATTTTATTTTTATCCCTAAAAAACTTGAAACCTTCAGTCCAATAAATGAAGTACTCGTGCCCGTTTTCTCGGACAAACACTCTATCCAGAATATCGAGGCTTTACGCTATTTGCATCAATTTATGCCTTTTAAAATTAAATTAGTAACTCCGAATTCAGCTGATCCAGACTTGAAGTCAAATATGTTAGTGGCATCAAAACTACTTGATCAAGCAGGATTAGCGTATAGCGCTGAAATGATTGGAAAATCAGAAAATGACCTGAGAGATGACTTAGCAGACACGGCAAAATTACTTAAATCAGATTTGATTTCAATCGTGAATTTGACAGAGGTTAACCTCTTTAATTTTGGTGCGAAAGGCTTCGTCGAAAATCTGATTCGCAACGAGAATGGTTTACCCATTTTAGTCATCCAAAATCAACAAGTTGAATACTATTCAGGATTTCACACTTCGGGAGGCTACTAGATAGATCTTGTAATTAAATGCATTTAAATCACTTCAACACCTTGCTGTTGAGGTGATTTTTTTTTCCTGCCGTTGCTGAACCGAAATCATCCGTTGCCAAAGTTTAGGTCAAAGAGTTCCATTTTTACATCTAATCTTGTGCCTGAACATAAAATTCATAAGATGATGAAACGAATACTATTAACAACTACTCACTTAATACTTGCTCTAACACTATGCCATGCACAAACCTTTGATTGGGCAGCACAATTCAGTGGTAACAATTATGGACAAGGCATTGATATTGTAACGGATGGAGATGGAAATATTATTTCCACAGGTATTTTTAACGGAACGATAGATATTGATCCAGGTGCTGATGTAACGTCTTTTATGTCCACGAGTGAAGAGATTTATGTAACCAAACAAAATGCAATTGGCGAACTTATTGGGGCCATTCAACTCGGTTCTTTAGGAGATGATGTAGCGTGGGGAATCACTACTGATAATAGCAACAACATCTACCTAACAGGTCACTTTCAAGGAACAGTAGATTTTGATCCGAGTGCGGCAGATTCTATGAACATAGAAATTACAGAAACTAAACCTGATGACGGCACACATTTTGATTTTTATGTGCAAGACAACGACTATGAATTTGTTGTTGTGAAACCGAATAGATACACCGTTCAAATGGGAGATTACGAGCAAAAAATAAACCTGCGAGAAAAGCCCAAAAACCACGAAAATGATTATAATGCCGCGTGGTTGGTATTATGTGCAGAAACAGATCTTGTTCTAGTTGAAGTCACTGACATCTGCAAAGAAAATGTTACCGCAGAAGAGCTAGCTCAAATAAATTGGAAAGATAAGGTCATTGATCGCTTTAATGGAGATGAACTCATTGAACCAAATCTTCAATCGGAACGTGGTGGCGAGATACAAGTAGTTGAACCTGGTTATTATATTCCACAAAAGCATGGAAGTCGTGAAAAAGTATATGCCCTTATTCCGATTGAACGAGCGCTTGAGGTTACAGAAGAATTCTTACTTAAAAAGATAACCAACGTAACGGAGCTTTAGTTAGGGGTTGCTGTGTTTGTGTGCTTGGAATGTTTAAAATTCATTGAATCACATTGGCTATAAACGGTGTTAATAGCAGCTCCTCAAAACAAATTAAGAAAAGACATGTATCGTTTAAACGCTTCATTTTGAACAAAATGGAAGGGTAGTGAAAATTTACGGATAGCCCTTTTAACTCAGCTCTTTCATCAAATTATCAAAAGCCGCTTGTAATTCGCTAAGTTGTTTTTCTAAAGCTTCCACTCGCTGCTCCAATTCCTCGTTATTTGAGCTGTTTGACTGAGAGGGATTACCATAGATTTTCAGGTCTTCCAGTCGTGGAATTTCTGCAAATAAATGCACCAAACGCGCCTCTTTTTGACCTGCCACTTTTGACAAACGACATACAAACGGTGTTTCTGCCTCCATTAGTTGATCTACTACCTTTTGCACCTCTTCAAGATTTTCGAAATCAAACATTCTTCCAGACATTGAATTGATTTCGCCAGTGGTTAGCGGACCACGCAAAAATAAGAGCCCTAGAACAGTTAATTCGGCAGGGTCAAGCGGAAATTTTACGCCAAGCGTATGTCTATATTTAGTTGACCTTCCATCACCGAGAACTTTGGCCACAAACTCCTTTTTCCGAAGTGAATCCAACGCACTCACGACAGTATTCGTATCGTAGTTAACAAGTGGATTTCTGGACGATTTTTGATTACATGCTGTTACAATGGCATTGATCGTCATGGGGTAATATTCAGGTGTTGTTTTGGATTTTTCAAGCAATACTCCAAGAACCCTGACTTCTTCACTTGACAGTTTGGCGATAGGATGTTGTTCGTTCATAATGTACCTATATTATTATCCACAATATAACGGAAGTCGTGCAACTTTTGGAAGAATTAGTTTGAATTTTATGGAAAAAAAATAGCCGCTCTTCAAGTTGGAATGGATAAAATACATCATCAGTTCAAACAAAAAGACAGTACCCGCTCGCGCGAGATTGCCTTTTCATTGTGAGATAAAAATTGATCTGCTAAATCGGATGTGCAGCCAATATAAATTTTATTGTGGGTTTGGGAATAAAGTACGTAAACACTGAACATGATTTTGGGTTTAAGATTAATAAATTTAAGGATAATCGAGGAAGTTGTTTGGAGCAAATTTAATTGTTTTTTTTGGGTGAGAGCAAACGTCAGCCGAAACATATAAGCACAAAAAAACCGATCAGATTACTGATCGGTTTTAATGGTAGCGGGGACACGACTCGAACGTGCGACCTTCGGGTTATGAGCCCGACGAGCTACCAACTGCTCCACCCCGCAATATATTTTTAATTTCTTCTCAATCTCTCGAACTGGCGTCCGTCATT
>JALQVX010000003.1 GCA_023263555.1 Crocinitomix sp. | reverse complement strand
GACAATTAAGAGTTGAGTTTCACTATTTGTTTCTGTTTTGAATGCATCATAAGCGGCAAGTAATCGACTGAGGTTTTTTCGAGGGTGCAAGGCTCCTACATAAATGAAAAAGTCGTTACCCTGCGTATACTTTTCTTTAATTTTTTTTTTAGTTTCTGCTTGAATTGGTATAAACAGATCACTAGCTCCGTTGTGCGCAATCGTTATTTTGTCAGGACTGATTCCGTATGTTTTTACAATGTCTTCTTTCGAAAAATGAGAAACGGTGATAAGATGCGTTGCTTTTTTTGCAAATAATGGGAAGTATTTTTTTAAATAATTTCGAGGTGATTTCGGCAAATCCTCAGGGAAATGTTCGAAATTCAAATCATGGATGACCCCCACCTGGGTAACATTCGTTTTTAATGAAAGATAGCCGTCTGGTGAAAAAAACAAATCAATATTATATTTTTTTAAAGCCCGAGTCACAGCATAATCAAACCATATTTTAAAGAGGATAGGATGCCTTGCGGGAGGATTAAGGATAACGGGTGTGACATTGGTAGCAAAAATAAATTTAGCATCAAAGGGGCGATCAAAAAATAAGTAAAATTCATGCTCAGGATGCTGTTCCACGATCCGTTTGACCGTCTCGTATGTAAACCATCCGAACCCTTCCATTTTACCTTTCAGTAAAAATCGTGTATTGATCGCAATTCTCATTAGCGCGAAGTTATGGCTTTCTTTAATTTTATCCTACTTTTGTCTTACCTATGAAGAATTTTGTCAAGTTACTCTTACAGCGCACGCTCGGATATGAACGCTACTTGCGTGTTTTTTCGAAATACAAGATTCGAACATTAAAGCGCGACGAAAAAGAGAAAGACTTTTTTGCATTCATGGATTCCATTCATGGAGAAGGTGATATCATGGATGTTGGTGCAAATATCGGTATTATGACGTATCACCTTTCGAAACGTTTCCCGTCGCGAAAGATCTATGCGATCGAACCTATGCCAGATAATTTTAGTGTCTTGAAGGCTATAGTTGATAAAAATCAATTGACCAATGTGGAATTACATCAGGTTGCAGTCGGGGAAGAAGCAGCTACGATACAAATGGTTCTGCCTTTAAATGGGAAAGTAAAAATGCAAGGATTGGCGCATGTCGTTCACGATTCAATTGATGAATGGAATGAGGGTGAAAAAATCGAAGTGGCCTGTATGAGGTTGGACGATCTCGCAATAGGCGATCCAATTGCAGGTATTAAAATGGATATTGAGAATTTCGAATTCTTTGCTTTAAAAGGAGCATTGCAATTATTGTCCGTTCACCAACCCGTTGTTTATCTTGAATTGTGGGCGAATGAGAATAGGGATAAATGTTTTGAATTCTTGAGAAGTCTGAACTATTTACCATACGTGAATGTAGACGATAAATTGATCCCTTTCGATCCTGCAACACATCACAAACAGAATTTTATTTTTAAACCAGTTAAATAGGTTTAGCCCTATTTCTTTTTACCACGTGGTTTTTGACCGCGTGTTTTTGGTTTTTTATACTTCGCTTTTATTTTTTCGCGATAAGATCCTCCCGTGTTGACTTTTTCGTTTTTTGCTTTCTTTTTATGCTTCTCGACTTTTACACCCTTACGGGTCACCTCCGGCAAGTAATTTTTGTCCGCTAAATTAGGCTGTTCTTCTGGTGTAAAAATTTCTGAAATCTCTACTTCTTCAGGTATTTCAAAAAGTGGAATTTGATAATTCATCAATGTTTCAATCGCAGCTTGAAATTCTTCTTCAACTTGGTTTACAAATGTAATCGCGATCCCTTTTGCTTCTGCACGACCCGTTCTTCCAATCCGGTGGAGGTAATTTTCCGGAAAGTCAGGCGTATCAAAATTAATCACATGTGTAACGTCGTCAAAATCGATACCACGGGCAATCAAATCGGTTGCAATTAAAATTTTATACTCGCCTTTTTGAAAACGCTCAATGGAACGGAGACGATAATTTTGAGATTTATTGGAGTGAATGACACCAATGTTTTTTTCAAAATCTTCCGCGATCTTCTCTTCAAGTCGATCCACCAATCGCTTACTTTCCGCAAAAATCAGCACTTTTGTCATCTCCTCGTCTGTCGCGAGTAAATGTGAAAGCAAGTCTACCTTAGTAAAGAAATTTGGAACGTGATAAACACGTTGTTCAATATTTTCTAGAGGTGTCCCTTTTGGTACGATCGTAAATTTGGCAGGTGTATTGAAAAAGTCATCTATTACTAGCTCAACATCAGCGGTCATTGTTGCCGAAAAAAGTAGATTTTGACGTTTCTCAGGCAGAATATCGAGTAGATTTGTTAATTGTGTTCTAAAGCCCAAGTTAAGCATCTCATCTACCTCGTCAATCACTAATTTTTGGATCGCCTTTAAACGTAATACACCTGAAAGGGCTAGATCTAAAAGTCGACCTGGTGTGGCCACTAAAATATCACAACCATCATACACATTTTGTTTTTGGGTGTTGATATTTGTTCCTCCATAAGCACCTTTAATGCGCACATTTATGTAGGTTGCTAATTTTTCAATTTCAGCCATCACCTGCACAACCAACTCACGCGTTGGCACAAGGATGAGGATACGAGGATGTTTTTGATCCGAATATTTTAAATGGCGTAACATGGGAAGAATGTAAGCAAACGTTTTTCCTGTTCCTGTTTGCGCTATTCCTACTACGTCTCTTCCAGACAAAATAGTCGAATAAACTTGCTCTTGAATCGGTGTCGGATGCGTATATCCTAAATCGTTCAATGCATTCATTAAAGGGTTTCCTAAATTCAGATCTTCAAACGTCACAATGCTTAATTTTCCACAAAGGTAGTGTCTTTAGCCGAATGCTGGTGAATTTTAGTGTGAATTCGCTTGTCAAATCACAGTGATTCAAATTCTTGTAGCAAATTTTTACCGGCAATTACTTCGTGTTTATTGCTAAAGTAGCTCGTTTTAAAGCGTTCTGGATCGCCCACCATTCAATAAAATCGAGAAGTTTATTTTACTTCCCACCGATTAATTGAAGTGTTCCTTGTCCTGCAAGAGCAACGCCACTATCTGTAATAGCTTCGTAGGAATAGAAATAAACGCCATCAGGACATTTATTGCCACTTTTATCCGATCCGTCCCATGCGTCTGTAATTGAATTTAATTCCATAATCACGCGTCCCCATCTATCCAAAATGATACACTTGAAGTCTGCAACAGAAGCAGCTTTATACTCAAATGTGAACACGTCATTTTTGCCATCTCCGTTTGGTGAGAAGATATTGACAGGTTCAAAGGCAATTGGTTCATAAATATTAATGATTTTACAGGCTGTATCAGCGCATCCGTTTTTATTGATGGCTATGAGGCACACATTAACATCATAACTAATTCCACGTTGCTTATAGCTCCAATCGAACGTTTCGTCAAAATTATTTGTTAAGACCCAATCAATTGCATCATATTCAAAGTTCCACATAAAAGTAGATTCGCCTGAAGGATTATTCGGGTTGGAATAATTTTCAGATTGATTTACAAAATGAACGTCCATTGGCGCATATCCTTCAAATTCCGCCGTAAATTGGTCGGATGTCATCTCAAATGCTGCGATCGGATTCAAGGAGTCTAAAAATAAGGCTTGAGTGATGACGCAGCCATTTCCATCAGTCGCTATGATTTCATAATTACCTGGATTTAAACCTCCCCAAGTCGTATTAATGGTGGTCTCGCCAGTTTCAAGATTTGTCCATTCGTAATTATAATCGGGTGTTCCACCTGCAGCACTTGCAAATACAACTCCATTTCCGCTTTGATAATCGAAAAGGCGACAATAAGCAGGATCATATCCGAATTCAACGAAATAAAGTGAATCTGGTTCTGTGATACTAAAATCGAAAACGCGACTACATCCATTTTCGTCATTAATTGTCACAATATAATCGCCTTCGGTTAAGTTCCAGGTCGAATCGGCACCAATTCCTCCTACTCCTGCAGGATTAGGATCCCATCCAAATGAAACCAAGCTGTAAGAACCAGTGGTATTGTAAACCGAATCGACTCGCGCCCAACCCGAATTTTCGCCATAGCAAATTGCATTTGATACAGTTAGATCGATATCGAGTTGTGCCGGTTGATCCAAATAAATGGAATCGATTCCAGCACAAGCCGATTCATCTGTAACATTTATGTAATACCATCCCGAACTTAAGGAATTTGCGGCGTTACTATTATCAACATTCAATACCGTTCCAGAAGCATCTGTTATCGAATAAATGACCTCACCCGTGAATGCGTCGATATTCACAATAATCGAACCATCTGAAAACCCATAACAGGAAGGTTCTGAAACTACCAAGTCCATAGTTAATCCGTCAATCATTATAATCGTCTTTGTTATCGTTGAGGTACAACCATATTCAGACGTTACCGTCAAGGTAATCGTATAGGTTCCTGATGAAGCATAGGTATGGGACGGTTCAAATTCCGTCGAAGTACTTCCATCCCCAAAATTCCAAAAGCTGTCTGTAATTGTTTCTGGTGCAGGGATGGTGGAGGTATTCTCAAAAATAACTGGGTTATCGATACAACCTCCTGTGGCACCGTCTGCAGATGAAAATCCTGCCACTGAAAACTCAAAATCGGCAGTAGGGGATTCATGAACGACTAGATCAATTGAATATGTGTCAAAACAACCGTAATTGGTTGTAGCTGTTAGCGTTACAGTATATATTCCTGCCGCTGCATAAGCGTGTGAAGCATTTAATAAAGTGGATGTTCCGCCATCTCCGAATTCCCACATCCACGTAGTATCAGTTGCGTCTTCAACAATTGAGGTATTTAAAAACGGCACTACTTCACCAATACAATAATCTAATGGATCAAGAAGAAAGCTTGCTTCTGGAACGGCATGGACGGTAATGTCTGCAATTGATGAATTTGAACAAGACCCGGTTGATCCGGTCACTTCAACAGAGAAGATGCCTAAATCTAAAGGTGTGTATGGCTCACCATCAATAATTCCTGGTTCACTCCAAACGTACGAATCTGCATCACCTGTTAAGGTATAAGTAACTGTTTCTCCCAAACAAATTTCTTCAGGCGAAACGGTTAGTGTGACATCCGGATTATCCAGTACAATAACATCTTGCGTATACGTGCACGGTTCGCCAGCATCACCATATAAATATACCAATAAATTTGCCCGCCAATTGGTTACATGCGGCGCAGGCGAATGCCAATTAGCTGTTGTCATTCCCCCCATCATTACGCGACCTGCTCCCCAAGCTTTTTCGCATAGTATTATTTCACTAGGTACCCCTGTTTCCGTAATAACTGTGGTATAGCCAACACCCGTAATTTGAGCATGGGAATAATAGGTGCCGGTCATAGCAGTAGTTGTAGGAAGATTTGGTCCTAAAATTGCCGGATGCAGAGGATCGACTACCGTAACATTATTGGCATAAGACGGGCCATAAAGCAATGTTGTTCCTCCAAATCCAAAATCCATACTCGAACCTTCGTTTGGTGCAGAGTTCAATAAGAGGCGTCCTCCTGCACTCACCCATGCTTCAATCACAGGCAAGTTTGCTAGTAAGAACGTATTTAGTTCGGTTGCCTGACCGTCGCTACCATCTATGAAAACCAATCCTGTTGTTGGCGAGAAAACCGTGGCGACATCTGCAAATTCAAAACTTTCTAATGTCCATGTACCCGGTCCAAATGCCAAATCCATAGCTGCTTGATTGGTGAGAGAACCCCAAGGATTTCCCAAGTTAGATTTAATATAATATTTATCTCCTGTACCACCGCCCGGAATTTCGTATGAAATGGTATGTGTACCAACGCCTGCTGCGGCTGGATCGAACGTGTCGCCACTAATTCCCGGTCCCGAAAAAGCTCCACCTAATGGATCACCAACTAGTGTAGACTCAGGGTCTGACAGGCAATAGGTCGGCTCTAATCCTGTAAAGCTACATTGCGAATAGACATCACTTTGGGAAAAGAAAAAGGTAAGTATAGATAAGAATAAAACTGAAATGTGTGAGAAATTTTTCATAGTACTACGTATTAGCCGCTTCTAAGTTAATGAAAATAACAATCAACCGAATCGATCGATAAAATATTTGATTATGAGTTCATTAAGGCAGCGTGTACACGGTTCTCTCCAAACGAAAAGAATGTATCGAAATCTTAAGTAGTTACCTAATTCCCTAAATGAAGTATATGATGTATGACGCTTTATTTGAAATTAGTCAATCACCTTTGCTTTCGCTACTTTTTGCTTTAGCAAAGCAATGTCTAATACGTCGTCCATTGTTTTGACATAATGAAAGGTTAGTCCTTTCAGATAATCAGGATTGATATCAAGAATATCCTTTTCGTTCTTTGCAGAAAGAATAATTTCTTTGATAGAAGCACGTCTCGCTGCTAAGATTTTCTCTTTAATTCCACCAACCGGAAGGACTGCTCCACGCAATGTTATTTCACCTGTCATGGCAATGAATTTCTTCACTTTTCGCTGTGTAAATGCAGATGCGATTGCAGTTAACATGGTGATTCCAGCAGAAGGCCCATCTTTCGGTGTCGCTCCTTCTGGTACGTGAATATGAACATCCCATTTGTCAAAAAGCTCGGGGTTCAATGAAAATGAATCGGCGTTTGCCTTCAGGTATTGATGCGCCAACACAGCTGATTCTTTCATCACGTTTCCTAAATTCCCCGTCAATGTCAGTTTCCCTTTTCCTCGCGATAAACTTGTTTCGATATAGAGGATGTCTCCTCCAACCTGTGTCCACGCTAATCCTGTCACAACACCAGCAAAATCATTTCCAAAGTATTTGTCTTTTCCGTGTGATGGTCCCAGAATTTTAGTAATTTGTTCCAGTATAATTTTGGGTGTAAATGTTTCCTCCATTGCAATTTCTTTGGCACGATTTCTAACCAATGCCGCCAACTTCTTTTCTAATCCTCTTACACCTGATTCAGCTGTATAATCTTGAATTAAGAATTCAATTAATTTAGGCGTAATTTCAAAATCAGCTTTTGTGATCCCATGTGCTTCCAATTGCTTTGGTAAAAGGTGTTTTTTTGCGATTTCAATTTTTTCTTCAACGGTATAGCCATTCACTTCAATGATTTCCATTCGATCGCGCAAAGGACCTTGTATAGTTGATAAATTGTTGGCCGTAGCAATGAATAAAACGTTTGATAAGTCGTAATCTAATTCGACAAAATTATCGTTAAACGTTCCGTTTTGCTCGGGATCTAATACTTCTAATAACGCAGATGACGGGTCTCCTTGATTTCCTCGCCCTACTTTGTCTATTTCATCTAAAACAAAGACAGGATTAGATGTTTTCGCTTTCTTAATGTTTTGAATCACACGTCCAGGCATTGCTCCAATATAGGTCCGTCTATGACCTCGGATTTCGGCTTCGTCGTGCACACCGCCTAAAGACATGCGCACGTATTTGCGTCCCAATGCTTCAGCAATCGATTTACCTAATGATGTTTTACCAACTCCAGGAGGACCATAAAGGCAAAGAATAGGGGACTTCATGTCTTTTTTTAACTTGAGCACCGCGAGGTGCTCCAAAATCCTATTCTTCACTTTTTCTAAACCAAAATGATCCCGATCTAGAATTTTTTGAGCGCGTTTTAAATTAAAATTATCATCAGACATTTCATTCCAAGGCAATTCTAATAATAGATCAATATAATTCATCTGAACAGAAAATTCGGCACCTTGCGGATTCATGCGACTCATTTTTGCCAATTCCTTTTCAAAGGCTTTTTGAATTTTTTTGGACCATTTTTTGCTTTTTGCGCGCTTTTCGAAATTCTTTACTTCACTCTCTACTGGGTTTTCCCCCAACTCATCCTGAATGGTTCTGATCTGCTGATTTAAAAAATATTCCCGTTGCTGGCGATCCATGTCCATTTTTACCTTGGTTTGGATCTCGTTTTTCATATTTAACATCTGTATTTCCACAGAAAGTTGACCAATTACCAATTCAATGCGCTCAGCGATTGAATCGGTTTCAAGCAAGGTTTGTTTTTGACTGACCTCTGAACTGAGATTCGAGGCAATGAAATTCACCAAAAATGTGGCGCTCTCTATATTTTTAATCGCAAAGGTGGCTTCACTTGGAATATTGGGTGACTCTTTAATAATCCGCATAGCCATCTCTTTCATTGAGTCGACAAGCGCTTTATTTTTATTGTTTTTAAGGTCGA
Organism: Crocinitomix sp.; assembly: GCA_023263555.1. GTDB lineage: Bacteria > Bacteroidota > Bacteroidia > Flavobacteriales_D > Crocinitomicaceae > Crocinitomix. The sequence continues at coordinate 9,260 of JALQVX010000003.1, read as the reverse complement.
GTTGAACATCCTTCAAACCTAAAACTTCAGCTTTAAAATAAGGATCTTCTTCGGTGAATTTTACGACTTCGAAACGGCGTTTACCTTGAATGATAACGGTGGTACTGCCATCAGGCATTTTAAGTCGTTTTAAAATTCGCGCCACAGTTCCTATTTGATTCAGGTCTTGTGATTCAGGATCTTCAATGTCCGTTTTTTTCTGCGAAATAACTCCAATTGTTCTATTCCCCTTATACGCATCTTCGATTAATTTGATTGACTTGTCACGGCCAATCGTGATCGGAATGACCACGCCAGGAAACAATACGTTATTGCGCAAGGGAAGAATGGGAAGGTTTTCAGGAACGTTCTCACTGTTCAAATGGTCTTCCTCTTCTACAGAAATGAGAGGAATGAATTCAGGTTCTTGATCTAGTATAGTTGAAAAGGCGAAAAAATCGTCTTGTTTTGCATCCGACATATGTTCAGTTTTTTGTCAAGTTGTCACGTTACCCTCTTTTTTTGTGCATTATTTTCTGCCAAAACTGAAGTTCCTGTGCCTGTTCTTGACGTTTTTAAGTGTAGTAGTTAAAGGCTCAATCTCTATGCCAAGTTAGCATATAAGAAGGAGAGGATCGTTTTGTCACCATCTGTCAGCGGTATACCTCTTCGTGACATCATATTTTCGGCTACTTCAAAGGCTTTATCAAGAATGAAGCGATCGTCATTGTTAACACCGCCCCATGTAAATGAAGGAATGAATTTTGAAGGAAATCCTCCCCCGAAAATATTTGCACTAACCCCAATTACCGTGGCTGTATTGAGCATTGTATTTATGCCTGTTTTTCCATGGTCACCCATTAATACTCCACAAAATTGAACGTTTGTTTGCTCTAATTGATTGGTTTTAAACGAGTGAATTTTGACAGGGGAATAATTGTTTTTAAGGTTGCTTGAATTGGTGTCTGCTCCAAAGTTGCACCATTCGCCGACCACGGAATTGCCTAAAAATCCGTCATGCCCTTTATTGGAATAGGCTTGAAATATACAATTTGAAAGTTCCCCTCCTACCTTACAATGCGGTCCTACACTGGTGGCACCGTAAATTTTTGCTCCCATTTTAACGACACCGTGTTCGCCTATAGAGAAAGGCCCACGTATCATAGAACCTTCCATTATTTCGGCATCTTTTCCGATATAAATAGGTCCGTCATTCGCATTTAAAATAGCGAAATTAACGGTTGCCCCTTTTTCGATAAAGATATTTCCTTCGTTTAAGCTACGATTGGTCGCATTTAATTTTTCGCTCACTCTATTCGCGGTAAGTAGTTCAAAATCAAGTTGAATCGCACGATCATTTTTCTGAAATAGGTCCCAACAATTTTCTACAAATAAAAGGTTTTCGAGTCTTATGTCTACTCGCTGAATGCTGTCCAATCCAAAACGCGCTATTAAACGATCATTCGCATAGAGCATTTCTCCACGTTTTAGTTGGCCTATCGCTTCAACCAATTCGGGCTGAGGTTTTATGTTTCCAATAATTGTTAGTGCCTCAAATTCGTCTCCACTCGGAAACTTAGCGTTAAGGTATTTCTGTGTTGAGTAAGCGACTTCAATAGTGGGATAGAAGTGAGCCAATGACATGATCCAGGACTCTTTAATTGTTAAAATTCCGAATCGAATTTCTGCAATAGGACGCGTTAAAGAAAGAGGCGCTAATGCTAAATGATGGTCGTTGTCGTCAAAAATGATTTGCATAACTATGAAAATAAAAAAACCCGTACTGGCAAAGCCGGTACGGGTCACTAAGTTATAAATAAATATCTTATTTTTTCATGTTTTTACCGTAACGGGTCTTGAATTTATCAATTCGACCAGCAGTATCAACAAATTGCATCTTACCAGTAAAGAATGGGTGTGACTCGGAAGAGATATCCAATTTAATTACGGGGTATTCGTTTCCATCTTCCCATGCTTCCGTTTCTTCAGAACTTGAACATGATTTTGACAAAAATGTATATCCATTTGACATATCCTTGAATATAACTAGTCTGTATTCTTCTGGATGTATTCCCTTTTTCATCTTAATATAATTTTATTCGTTTTCTTATTTTAGCCAAATCACACTGTTTTCAAGGGGTTCTTTTAAACAGTGTCCGTACTTATGCGCTAAGGCGGGTGCAAATTTAATATTTTTTTTTAATTCAAGTTTATTTTTGCAGATAAAATAAAAAAAGTAAAATAACGTATTTACATTTGTAGTGATGTATAAATTTATGAAGTTATTTCTTTTTTCTATTTCATTGGTCTTAACTGCGTTTTTATTTTCATGTAAAAAGGATAAAAATTTCACAAAAGACCACCTCGATTTTTCAACGGATACCTTGCTTTTTGACACGGTATTCACAACTGTAGGGTCGACAACTCAGCGGTTCAAGATTTATAATCGCAATATAGGTGCGATTCGAATTGATGAAATTGAATTAATGGGGGGTGAGTCTTCACCGTTTAGAATAAACTTTGATGGCGTTCCAGGCGACTATCATGAGAATATTGAAATTCCAGGTAATGATTCGCTCTTTGGTTTTGTTGAAGTTACATTAGATGTGAATAGTTCTACTTTTCCTTTGGTTATATCTGATTCGATCCGATTTTTAACCAATGGACTCAATCAATACCTTAAACTAGATGTATGGGGACAAGATGCTTATTTTCATACCAACGAATTAGTGGCAGATGAAATTGAAATGTGGAATAATGATAAACCGCATGTTTTGTATGGTATTGCAGCAGTCGGTTATCCTGGATTAGATTCAAATTTAACACTTACCATTCCTGCAGGTACGCAAATTTATGCGCATAAAAATGCACGGTTAATTGTCTACAAGAGCACGCTGAAAATTGAAGGAAGCTTAGGTAATGAAGTTACTTTTCAAGGTGATCGATTAGAGAATTTTTATGATGATATTGCAGGGCAATGGTGGGGAATTCATATGATTCAACCCCAACCAAGTTCGATTGATTATGCGATTATTAAAAATGGCTCTGTTGGATTGCGTGTTGATACTACGATAGCAGCAACGACACTTGATTTAACCAATACGACCATTGATAATTCAAGTTTTTATAACCTAAATTTGGTAGCAAGTCCTATCGTTAATGTTTCAAATTGTCATTTTGGACGTGCAGGGATTGCCTCGGCGTTCTTGTTTGCAGGCGGTGAATATCATTTTACGCAATGTAATTTTGCGAATTATTGGAATGGGGGTAGAAGCGGCCCCGCATTTTTACTTCAAAATTGGTATCAGTTTGAGGACGTTATTTATGTCAGCAGTGTCGTAAATTCAAGGTTTGACAATTGCATATTTTATGGCAACGCTCTCAATGAATTTGAAGTGGACACTTTAATGGGACTAGAGATGAATTTTGAATTTAATGCTTGTCTTATGAAGCGAGAGGAAATATATACCTATCCGAATTATTCTCCTTCGGTTATTTGGAATGTGAATCCTCTTTTTGTTGATCCTGCACTCAGTGATTTTCATTTGCAAGAAGGTTCTCCAGTGAAAGATGCGGGAGATCCTCTTTTTTCAACACCATTGGATATTGAAGGTATACCTCGAGGAGGTTCACCAGCAATTGGACTTTACGAATTATAGTTTAATTAATTTTTATCGTTTGCTCTACAGTTGAACTTCTGCCAAGAAAGGAGAAATTTTCATAGGCCGTTAAAGAAACCGTATACGTTCCAGAAACTGTAAATGTATTTGTGAAATATTCGTCGCTCCAACCTTTACTGTTTTTGGGTGCACCAGCGGGACCTGTAATAAACCATTCATAACTCAATGCTTTTTCCTAACAAGATGTGAATTCAATGGTCGCACCAAGACTCGCATTGGTTGCACTTAACTACATGCAGGCCAAAGGTGGCTTTTTACAAGCCGTTAAGGAAAGCATACTTATTACTGCAATGAAATAAAAGTTTTTCACTATGTCTAGCTTAAAATGATGCTACGAATTTAGAAAGAACTTTTTAAACTTTATCGCCTTTACAAAAATTTAGGTTGTGTACGAAGCACATAAAGATCCACAAATACCCAGGATTTGGCGAAAAATTCACGGAAATGCGTATAATTTCTTATTGATTTGGCATCCTCCGCATTGAAACCAATTGCATTTATTCCATGGTACTTCGCTATGTACAATGCTCGCTCGTTGTGAAACTGTTGAGAAATAATCGTCAGTGAACTACATCCAAATACTTTTTTCGCTCGAATGACAGAATCAATCGTACGAAAACCAGCATAGTCTTGGATAATAGCAGAGTCTGGCACGCCTCTAGCGACCAAATAATCAGTCATATCTTGCGTCTCATTGTAGGATAAGATGTGATTGTCGCCACTGACAATTATTTTTTTAATTTTTTGATGTTTATACAAGGTAATAGCTGCTTCCATGCGGTGTTTGAAATAAGGATTCAGTCCAAATTTGCCATCTTTAGATGTGCCCAGCACAAGTCCATATTCATTTTGCGGTATCGCATTTGCATCCGCATACATGTTGTCTTTCGCCTGGATGACAATGATATGATTCAATAGAGAACCAAATAGAAGTAGCCACAAGAAACCATCTATTCCAACTAAAAAAAGTGCTTTTATAAACCTCATAATTCAAAATTAAACGTTTAGATATGGCGTTTCGGGATTTTTTATCAAAAAAAAATATTAACCTATTAGATGTCTCGTAACCCTTATTATTCGCGGGTTGCAGAAATGCAATAAAATTAAAGTTTCTACGTTTTATAAAGTATGGCAAAAAACTTGTATTAGACCGTGTAACTAAATACAAGCTGTTGAGTTATAAAAGTGCAAAGAAATTAAAACCAAACAAAATTATGCCGACTAACCCCATTTATCACCATACGGAGGATAAGCTGTTGAAGGAGCTGAAGTGGATAAAGTATGCTCAAGAAAATCCTCGTGGCTTTGAGCCATTGTACAATAAGTACTACGAACAGATATTGAGATACGTGTATCAACGTGTTGATGACAAAGAGGGCGCTTACGACATTACCAGTCAAGTGTTCTTGAAAGCCATGAATAATATTCATAAATATGAGTATCGTGGTGTGCCATTTGCATCTTGGTTGTACCGTATTGCTAAGAGTGAATTATATCAGTCGTTTAGAGATAAGAAAGCACAACGTACTGTCAATATTGACACCACGAATTTGGTCTTAATGATTGATGAAATGGAAGAAGATACGACAGATGAAACACGTAAAGTTTTGATCAAGGCGATTAGTGAATTGAATGAAGAAGAAGTGCAAATGGTAGAGCTTCGTTTTTTTGAACGTAGATCGTTTAAAGAAATAGGAGAGATTCTAGATATAACAGAGAATAATGCTAAAGTAAAGTCACATAGGGTGATTAATAAAATGAAAAAACTATTCAATCAATAGGGAATGAAAGATAGAAAAATCAACTTGGACCGGCCACAATTAACGGAAAATGAAATTATGGCCGGTAAAAATTTCGAAGCGATTGTTCAAAACCATCAATTCATGTCGAAACCGTTTTATAAACAGACCTGGTTCTTCGGCACAACGGGGTTAGCTTCCTTGGGTATCATTATTGGTAGTACCTTGGCCTTCCAAAATCCCCCTCCCTCGGAGGATTCTATGGCGCAGTATTATACAACAGATGTGCCCCCAGATAATTCGGAAGAGAACACCAAAATTATTGCTATCAATGCGGTCAGCATAGATAGAGAGGTTAAAGAAACAACTGATAATTCGATCAATCATCAATCGCAAAACACAACAACTATAGAAAACACATTTACTCAAGAAGAGAACGAAAAAACAAATAGGAAAACGCCTGATAAACCAGTCGTTCCAAATCAAGAAAAGCAGAATCTTGAGCTGAAAGGGCTCTCGGTAAATCAGTTGCAACCTGCAGAGCAGCCAGATGAGGAGCCGGAAAGAGACAAAGCAATGGATTTATATCCACGAATCAGTGATAAAATTGGTGGAACAATTACACGTGATCAATTATTGGACAATAAAGGGATTACGACCGAGGGAGATGTCAATATTATTCATTTCGAGCTACATTTGATTGATGGATTGGGAGGGAAAGTATATTCTGAAGATGGCAATCAATTAAATCAAGAAATGAAAGAGGCGCTCGATCAAGTGAGTCAGGGTGAAACCATCTATTTTGAAAATATACGCGGACAAGTAAAAAATGGCTCAGAAGTGCGCCTTAACCCGCTGCGTTACGTTTTGATGAATTAGTGCGGTCTTTTCCGTTAAATTCGAGAATCGTTAAGATTACAAGATAGTTTTTTTTTTTGAACTAAAATGCTCATTCTTATTGACTAACTTTGCGCCGCTTTGCGTTAAGAGTTTTTATGATTGATCGGAAATACCTTTTGTTATTCATCTTTAGCTGTGGAATAGGTGCACCGGTTTTTCTCCAGTCAACTCATTTTACCAAGTCAGACCATTGGAGGCTGCAACGCAAAGAAATTATTTTCGGTACAGGTGCTAGCAATTTTTTAGGAGATTTAGGTGGATTGAATAAATCCGGTACCCATTATCTTCCTGTTGATATTGATTGGAATACCACGCGTCCTGTTGGAGGATTTGGTTTTAGGTATCGTTTTCTGCCTTGGTTGGCAACTAAAACAACCATTCAATATGCGGTTCTAAAAGGGGATGATGTATGGACTAACGAGCCGTTTAGGCGAAATAGAAATCTCCGTTTTCGTACCCATCTCTTTGAATTATCACTACAGATGGAGTGGATTTTATACAGTAATGAAGAATTTGGCGCGCGTCATAAAATTTATGGACTGAAAGGAATGCATCACAAGAATACGGCGCTTTATCTAATAACAGGGCTCTCCGGATTCGGATACATTCCTCAAGCTCCATTTGAAGGAGGATGGATTAATCTCAGACCACTTCACACAGAAGGACAGGGATTAAAAGGAGGCGGTGAAGAATACAAGAAAATCGGTTTTGGTATTCCAATGGGGATCGGGTATAAATTTGGAATTACGAACTTATGGCGTTTGTCATTCGAATTAATCTATACACAGACTTTTACGGATTATTTAGATGATGTCAGTGGTCTTTATTTCGATAAAGACCTGATCGAAGCTTCTTATGGGAGCACATCTGCCTATTTCTCAGACCGATCTTCTGGCGCTTTTCCCGATTGGACGGCAGCAGGAAAGTCAAGAGGAGATTCTGCTCATAAGGATGGCTATATCTTTCTGAATATAGCTTTCGTTCGAAATATTACCTATAAAGGGAACGGAAAGAGCAAGTGGGATTACAAGAGACGGTATCGTCTTTAGCCTCCTAATTCGATTTAGATCATTATCTTTGGATAAATTGCTTGACTTATATTGAATTTTAATCTAATTCCCACCATGAAAAACACACTTCTATTTACAGCACTTTTGTTCTGTGTTAATTTACAAGGACTTGGTCAAGTGGCTTCTGATTCTGAATCTCAAGAATCCTCGTCATATTTGGCATCACTTTTATACTCAAATCAACCCTTTGATGAAATCGTCGCAGCTGCTGATGCTTATTTCGCGGATAAATATCCGGGAATGTCTGCGGCAGAGTTGTCTTCAGGAGCATTTCGAGATGGTGATTTTGTCAAGTATCAACGTTGGCAGGCCTATTGGAAAAATCACTTAAATTCGGACGGTACATTAGGTGATCCTACCAAAATAAATAAGAGCCAAACCCGAGGAGTACGAGGTGCTGAATGTGGTGATAGCCAAATTTTGGTTGACTGGACGAATGTGAATTACAATGGGAATATGGGGCTTCAAATCGATCAAGGTAGAACCAATTCGATTGCTTTTCACCCAAGTGATGCGAACACCTATTATGTCGGAGCTGCTTTCGGTGGATTGTGGAAAACAACAGATGGGGGGGAGTCATACATCAATCTAAATGATAATTTGCCTTTAGCTGCTGTAGCTGGAATCGTTATTGACCCTCTAGACCCAAATCATATTGCGGTGGCTTTAAGCGATATTGTTTGGTACGGACCGCCCGCATTAGGTGTTTATGTCTCCACGGATGGCGGTAGTACGTTTGAGGCAACTGATTACACCTATAATCTCAGTTCAGGTATCCGTATTTATTATATGGATCAAAATCCCTTTAATGGGAATGAGGTTATGTTAGCCAGTTCGGATGGTACATTTAAAACAACCGACTTTTTTGAAACAATTGATGAAGTCCATCCGCTTAGTTCTCGCAGTGTAAAATATAGTCTGTCTACAGAAAATTTAGTTTTTGTTGGAGGAGGATCTGGTCAGTTCTACCGCAGCACGGATGCTGGTGATTCCTTTGATTTAATCTCTGATTTTGGTTCAAATGATGTGCGTTTAGCGGTCTCTCGCGAAGCAGGTTCTCAACGGGTGGCACTAAGTACGGGGAATTCGTTGATTGTCTCCGAGGATAATGGCGATACGTATGTGACACATTCATTACCTGAGTCTAATATGGTGGTCGAATTTGCTGTTTCGAATGATGACATCATTCACGTTGGAAATTTCGAAGTGTATCGGTCGAATGATTTTGGAGCATCTTTCAGTCCTGTCAGTCATTGGTTGGGAAGTGATGGCCTCCCTTTTATTCATGTGGATCAACGCAATGTTTTTGTAAATCCGCTCCAGCCTAATTACGTTTACTTCTGCAATGATGGAGGGATCTTCAGATATGCAGTTGCAGAAGATGTTTTTGCTAATTTGTCGACAGACCTAATTATAACTCAGTATTATGATATTGCCGTTTCTCAAACCGAACAATTTGTCGTTGGAGGAGGTTCGCAAGATAATGGGAATATTTTCAGAGAGGATGATGGGACGTGGTTTTCGTACGCTCAAACCGGAGATGGGATGGGGCAAGAAATTGATCCAGTAAATGCAGGAATTCGTTATTGGAGTTATCAAGTAGGTGGTTTGAGAAGGTGGGAGGCCGGATCAAATGTTGGAATCGCTCCTCCCGGTGAAGATGGGATGGGAGCTTGGGAAACACCATTTAAACTCGATCCGAATGACCATAATCGCCTTTTCGTTGGCTATAATTCAGTATACGTTTCAGAGAATAACGGTGATACTTGGACCACCGTAGGTGATGTGGTTAATCCATCCAATGATTTAGAGCAAATTGCAATCGCCCCTTCTAATTCGGAAAAAATCTATGCCAGCCAATACCGCCGGTTATATATAAAATCACCTGGGAT
>JALQVX010000080.1 GCA_023263555.1 Crocinitomix sp. | reverse complement strand
TGGATCTTGTAATCGTTATTCAGGCCATTTACGTTGATTCAGACTCCATTGTAGGTTTTAGGTATTTGAATGGCGGAAATGGGAGTGCACGCTTAAATGAGGTTCATTTTTTAAGTGATGAAGCTATTGCGTCTATAGCCCCATCCCATTTTGTTACACAAGATATTGCTATTGATGCCCATCCGAAAGTGATTTGGGACGTTTTAACCAATACCGAATATACGGAAAAATTGCAAGCGACTTTTGATCCTGCTTCCAAATTAACTGCTAATTGGCGAGAAGAAACAAATATCAACTACCATTATGCAAAAGCGGGTAAACCGACTGCCCTTTATGGCGATATCCTCTTTGGTAATCACTACGCACAAAATGATTTTGAGAACGGTGCCTTTACAGAGAAATTTTTAATTATTCAAGACCAAGAAACGGGAGCAACAACCTTAAAAATAGTTTGCGGTCCTTTTGCGGCTGATTTTGAAACACAGCAGAGTGCCATCAATAAATGGGCACAAGAAGTGAAAGTTTTGAGCGAAGGTGCAGCGCAAGAAAAATAACGGTTAATAATTGGTCTATTTCTTCATTTTAAATTGGCTGAAATTAATTACTTTTAGAGGGAATAGGTTTTGACAAAGCGAATCCTATTCCTTCTTGTTAATTCATGAAGAAATGAAATAAAATTTAAAGTCATCCATCTAAATGACAGAAGAGGAATTACTTAGGTTCTTGAAAGACTATATTAAAAACGGTGATTGCTCACCTTTTCAGGAACATGACATGCTACTCCAGTTCAAAAACGCAGGGGGAACAAAAGAAACGGCACAAAAATTGGTGGAAAATTTAGCGAAGGAACTTGCATATAATGAAGCATTGCAAGACAGAGCCTACGACATTCTCGATATCATCACAGGTTGGTGCAGTGCCGAAAGGCGGGTTTGGGACTAAAAACAAGAAGAAAACACCAAAATGAAAGAACTTTTAATAGAGCTAAAAAGTCGATTTGGTCGTGCCGAATTCAATGACGTCAGTTCGACGGTTCTCGAAGTTAATTTTAAGAAAAATAATGAACCTGTTCTCATAGAAAAAGAAATTGAGTCCGATCGTTATACCATCTCCTATCCGCAACTAATCGAGCAAGCGAAAGGCAAACGAACAATTCACTATTCCACCTCGCACCACCTCTTATTGGCCGGTGTCATCTGGATCCTAAATCAAGTTGAAAAAAATGGCAAAGTGATGCCTGCTTATTCGTTATGAAATCTCTACTCATTACTCTCGTCCTTGCGCTCTCAGTTCGGCTCGCCAATTCTCAGCCTCAATTAGTGGATGGTGGTTTTGTCATTCATAAACTCATTGTAAAAAATCTACTTTTTGCCCGCGAATATGGCAAATGGGTGAATCAAGGCCAACCGAATGACCAATCCGAACCGCTACTTTCGAGCACGCATTATTTGCTTGATAAAAAAATGAGACAAAGAAAAGAATTGCCTTTTATCGATCCAATTAATTACGATTTAGTCAGTCAACCAACTGGTTTATTCGTCTATTATCTTCCCCCCTATGTTAAACGAAAAAAGACACCCAATCAAAGAATCGTTTTTGTGTATGATACCGATACCATGGTCGTTGATTTTGTGAACATTCCTGAACAAATTGCTTCGGAGCCGCCAAGTATCGCAGCGATCTATTTTAAACCCGGTCACTATGTCTTCAATCTATATGGAGAGCCAAACTTGCGACCCAAAGACAAATACGAAGCAGCTTGGTTAAACTATTATACGTATGAAGGAATTACACCGCTTTCTGAACCTTATTTATTGAAGTATGGCAAATTGAAATATACAGCCCCACACAATCAAAAATCAGTGCGCAAGTATGTGATACCATCCATCTCTATTGAGCAGCAAACACCCTTTTCTGTTAGCGTAAAATTACAGGGAAATTTTTTAGGTCGAATCACGGAGGAAACGATTCAAGAGCAAATCATCTCACCCTATTATAAAGTGGAGATATTGAAAAATGAAGTTTGGGAAGAAAAATTGACAGGGCATGATTTGAATTATTTGAAGGATGGCGATCAAGTTGCTGGGAGATGGTATGATAAAAATATGCTTGTCCAAATTTTCTCCACACAAATGCAGAATGAATCGACTTATGAACCGGGAACCTACCGGATCTCAGTCCTCACAGAAGACAAAGAAATGCTGACCTCGTCTTCCTTTCATCTCGGCATGCTTCCTACCAACCCAATTGATCGGTATCAGTATCTCTATCGCGCATCCAATGGATTCCCAAATTACACGTTAGATATTTCGGATAATATCTCCATTCACACCCCTTTTTATCCCCTTGAAGTAAGTAGAGGCGATTCAACCGTATCTACCTATCATTTTCGCTTCCCATTCGGCCTTGATGACAACATCAGACGATTTGGTCATTATACACCAGCTCATCCGGAAATCGCCTATTTAAAGCATCTCCTCCCTTTGCTTTCCGGTCGAAAAGTATCGGTAAATGATAAGCCTTTCACCGGTCGAATTAACTATGCGCTCTATCAATCCCGTATTTCTGCTGCTTCGTTTCTCACCACCACCATCACCCTTTACAAGATCGATTATAGTAATGGTAAACCTGTTAAAAGCGAGATTTTACAAGATGCTGATCTGGAAAGTGAGGGGCATATGATTCGATCACAAGAGTAATTTGGTCGTTTTATCCTAAAAAAGTTACTTTATCAGTTCCAATACATTAATATTAAACGAACGATTATAATCATGAAAACGAATTTTATATTAATCCTCTTTATCTTATTCAGTGCAGCAACTACCTTTAGTCAAGCTGACACCTTAAATCAATTCGATTCAAACGGAAAAAAGAAAGGCTGGTGGATAGCTTATCTAGATGAAGATTTGAAAGTATTGAATGATAGTGTTGGAGCAACGCTCTGTATGTATAATTACTACATCAATGATATTTATCTCTATCGTTTTGGAGAAGGTAATGGCTCAAAAAAAAGTCCGGTCATTTTTCCTGAAAACAACACGTTAAAATGGGCGAAGTATAGGCTTCTGAACGGAAAATATGTAACAAAATACAAAAACGGGAATACGCGATATGTTCTCACTGCAAGTGAAGGATTTATGACCAATTTCAAACACTATTACCCAACAGGGCAACTGAAATTTGAGATTATTATCTCGAACGATTGTGGAGCACCGCAGCAACATTGTTTAGTTGAATACAACAAGGACGGCAGTATTAAACGAGAAAGTCGCACTTGGCTCCCAAAAGATGATACGATCATAAGGGAATAGAAGAGAAAGTAGATCAACGAAAAAATGTCCTCCGCAGCAACCAAAAAAACCGTTCTTTTCTCAACCGCTAAATTACCACCAGTGTCACACTGATGATCATTAAAATAAAACCAAAAATTTTACGGGGACTCAACTTTTCGCCCAGGAACAGCTTTGAAACAAGGGCAATACAAACAACTCCCGCAGATAAGTTAATGGCCGCCATTTCACTTGGCTCATAGGTTCCAACGCCCCAGCGAATCGCTGAAACATTGAGCAGATATTCGGGAAGAACTAATAACCAACTGAATACAAGCGCGATCCAGAAACTTTTTGTTCTGTATTTGACGTGTCCAATCCAAGCGAAGGCCATAAGGATGCTTGACGTAAAAAGCATGAGGGGAACGAGGTATAATTCCATAGCTAAAGTTCTTTTTTATCTATGATTTCAGAGGGTTTAGATTCTGCAATTAAAATCATAGCAACGATCATCAATCCAAAACCGATATACTTTTGAGTGGTTAATTCTTCACCCAAAAAGAAATGCGAAACGAGGGCGATAAAAACAATCCCTGAGGAAAGATTCATGGCTGCCATTTCACTCGGCTGATAAACACCAACTCCCCAACGTATTGCAGAGACATTTAGCAAATATTCAGGAAGCACCAATAGCCATGCAAAGAGAGAGGCCATCATAAAACTTAAATCCTCTTTGTATTTTAAATGTCCTAACCATGCCATAGCCATAATAGCACTGGATAGCGTTAACATGATAGGTATTAAAATAATCCCATTGGTCTTGGTTGTGATATTGAAAAACTACCGCCAGTTGGTTGTTTTAAATCAATTAATCCTCTTTCTAAATCTGCAAGTCTTGTATCAATACCAGATAAATC
>JALQVX010000275.1 GCA_023263555.1 Crocinitomix sp. | reverse complement strand
AAATTGAATTCGATATCCGCAGCTGCATTGGCATAATGCGCCAATTTAATATGATCGTGAAAACGGTAAGCATTATCGGCAAAACCTAATGCTTTATGCCATTTCATACGGTACTCCTTCCAGTACTCATACCATTTCATTTCCTCACCTGGACGAACAAAAAATTGCATTTCCATTTGTTCAAACTCACGCATTCTAAAGATAAATTGACGGGCAACAATCTCATTACGGAACGCTTTACCAATTTGGGCAATTCCAAATGGAATCTTCATGCGACCTGATTTTTGCACATTCAAGAAATTCACAAAAATCCCTTGTGCCGTCTCTGGTCGTAAATAAATCTTTGCCGATTCACCCGAAACTGAACCTAATTCTGTTGCAAACATCAAATTAAATTGTTTGACATCTGTCCAATTTTTTGATCCACTCAATGGGCAAGCAATTTCCAAATCTTCAATCAATTTTTTAAGATCGTCTAATTTTTCATTTTCTAAAGCATCACGCATGCGATCTTCAATTCCTTTAATCTCCTCTTCTCTGCGTAAAACATTCGGATTCGTTGCTCTGAATTCGGCCTCATTAAACGCATCACCAAAACGTTTTAAGCCCTTCTCTACGTCTTTGTCAATCTTCTGACGGATCTTTTCGATATGGTCTTCAATTAGTACATCTGCCCTATATCTTTTCTTCGAATCTTTATTGTCAATCAAGGGGTCATTAAAGGCATCAACATGTCCTGAAGCCTTCCAAACTTGGGGCGCCATAAAAATCGCAGCATCTAATCCTACAATATTTTCATTCATTTGAACCATTGATTTCCACCAATAATTTTTGATGTTATTTTTCAATTCAGCACCCAATTGACCGTAGTCATACGTCGCACTTAATCCATCATAAATTTCACTCGAAGGAAATACAAAACCGTATTCTTTTGCGTGACCAATTATATCCTTTAAATTATCTTCGTTTGTTGCCATTTTCAGTTCAGCTATGTGACAATCAAAGTTCTTTCTCAAGCCCTTTTTTTTGTCAATTAAATCTTTTTTCGGTTCAATAAAAAAATCGTTTCTGCCGATTTGGGCACAAATATAAGCAATAGCGAAAGATTTTCAGCCTCTCGTCAAGGAGACAATTCAATTTTCGACACAATTGTGGTAAGAACATCTCCATTCGAAAAATTAAACTGAATGCATCACAAAAAATAAGCGTATAATTGTTATCACAAATAGGGTTTTCCCCATCTGAAGCCGATTTTAAACTATGAAGCACAGTCTTTTTACACTCATCTTTCTCCTAGCGCTTTCAAGTTATGCGCAAAATGATTTTTGGGAAAGAAAACCGATCTCCATCAGCTATTATGGTCACTTTTATTTCCATCCCGGCCTAAAAATCGGTACGCAATACAATTGGCGGAATTGGGAAAAAGAGAAGGAGCGAAAAAAACGCACCATCACAAAAAACAAAAGCCTCTTCTTCAGTCCTCAGGTCGGTTTTTATGTCCATCCACAAAATCACAGTGGCCTGGTCTTTAATGTCGATTTTGGATATCAAAAACTAAAAGAACGCAAAGGTTGGTACCAAGCCTATTCAGTAGGACTGGCATCCATCAGTCAATTTAACGCGGGCACAACCTATGTTGAAGGCAATGATGGATCCATCAAAACAAAAAACGCAGCCTCTCGCACCTATTTCATGCCGAGCTTAAATCTAGAAATTGGAAAAGAAATGAATCCTGGATTTGCCTGGTTCACCAAATTCACAATCGCCTCTAAACTCTTTTACAATACCGGCGTATCGGCAGAAACATTTCTCGAAATCGGTTTAAAAATTGACCTTAATCTCCTCAAAAAATCGGAATGAAGAAGCGCTTATCTATCCTTTTTATCACCCTGCTTGCACTTTTCGCTTGTCAAAAAGAAGTGGTCCTAACCGATCAAATGGACGAGTCATTTTATGTGAGAACCCATCATGCAGATATCCCTGCCTACGTTTATGGAAATGGCACATCCAAGGTCTTTGTCATTCTCCTACACGGCGGACCCGGTGGCAATGGTTTAGAATATCGATTTGGAACCTATGCCCAAGAACTAGAAAAACGCTATGCCGTTGTCTATACCGATCAACGTCATCAAGGCGGTGCGCACGGCCATTTAAAAGACGAAGAAATTACCGTAGACGCCATGGTTGAAGATGTCCATTTTTTGGTGCAAACCCTAAAACAACGTTATGGAAACGATATAAGTTTATTTCTCATGGGGCACAGTTGGGGTGGTACATTAGGATCGGCGTATATGGTAAAAGCAGATTACCAACACGAATTAAACGGATGGATTGAGGTAGACGGCGCACACGATATTCCCATGCTCAATATCGAACTCGTTAAAATGATTTTGGCCATTGGCAATGAAGAAGTCACCGCAGGTCGCAATACAGCCGAGTGGGCACCCATATTAGACTATGTAAACGCCATTGACACCACAAATATCAGCTTTGATCAAACCGGTCAAATCAACGCATACGGGCACGAAATTGAAGATTTACTGAATACCATTTACATCAGTACCGACTCCACATTCTCCACTTTTGACTATTATTTTAGATCCCCCTCCAACCCCTTTTCCTCAGCCATTACCGGTGTCCAATTACCACAGGCTTTTTTGGAAGAAGTTGAAGCAACCTCGCTCACCAATCAATTAAATCACATCACCATTCCCACCCTAATTCAATGGGGCGAATATGATTTTGTCGTTCCGCCGGCGCTGGGCTATTCAGCATTCAACCACATCAGTTCCACCAATAAATTCTTAAAAATCTATTCCCATTCGGGCCATTCACCAATGGTTAACGAACCCGATCCCTTCACAGCCGATCTGATCGCCTTTATTGAACAATTCAAGTAAAGTAATTTATCCGCTTCATTCTATTTTTTTGGGCAATTTTTTTATCGCTCTCCTCCCCTGAGGCGAGCGATAAAAAACCGGGCTCATCCGCACTCGCTTCCCTCCGCTTCGTCGTCAGGAGAGCTCAAACAATCGCTCCTATCCCTATCGCGGCATCTTAACACCATTCACACACCCCCCTTCCACACCATTTATCCGTAGTTTTATACGTTTAATACTACGGATAATTTCAGTTCTAGTTCATTTTTTGCTTTTATTCAAAACTATAGATTCGTAATTTGCGTTCTGGTCATTTGCGGGCAATCAGTTATGAAATGTGAGAACGTAAAAACAATAATTAACACGTGATATTTAAAAATGAAGAGTTTAAAACCAAGTATGTTTATCAAATTAGTTTTATTACAATTGCATGGCGATCTAACCGCGTTAGAGTTTAACAAAATTTTATCCTTATACTGAAAGTTAAGTGCTACTTTATTCCTATTTTGCGTTCCATTAAAGGATAAAATCCGAAACATTGAGCACATTAGCAACACAATTGAAAACGAAAATAAAATACCTGATCCCTTTTATACTGCTCATAGTATTATCATGTACAAATGAGCAAAAATTTGATGTAACAGAACTAGGCGAATCGGAGCAAAGCTATTTTGCACCACCAAAAATAGTTGACCTTGGCCAATTATGTGACACCTTAAAACCCACAACAATCTTTATCAAAGATGAAACCCCACCCAATATAAAAATAGCTGGTTCACCCACAGTTACCCAATTGCCCGTTGCAATATCATTAATTGATAGTATTCCGATTATAAACCTTGAATCCCAAGGCGAAGGACTATTCACCACCTACACCAGTGATGATGGCTTAGCAATGGACGCAATAAATTTTGGTAAAACCACTATTTGCGATAGTGAGGGCAATTTATGGTTTGCGACACAAGGAGGTGGAGTATCGAAGTATGATGGAAAATCATTTATCACGTATACCACCAAGCAAGGATTAGCCAATAACTCTGTTAGAAGTATTGCCGAAGATAGAAACGGAAACCTTTGGTTCGGAACTTATGGCGGAGGCGTGAGTAAGTATGATGGAAAATCGTTCATCACGTATACCACCGAGCAAGGATTAGCCAATAACTCTGTTTTAAGTATTGCCGAAGATAAAAACGGAAACCTTTGGTTGGGAACTGATGGCGGAGGAGTATGTAAGTATGATGGGAAATCATTTATCACTTAAACAACCGAGCAAGG
>JALQVX010000248.1 GCA_023263555.1 Crocinitomix sp. | reverse complement strand
AGTATGGGTTTCAAAAAGTGATCGATAATTCAGTGTTGATAGAAATGTATATGGGCTTGAGTTTACGCAGCGTTCGCGTTCAAACAAACAGTGAACTTCCAAATGGATCAGGTTTTCCTGACCAAAGGGGTATGTGGACCTTGACAGATGGACATAAATTAACTTATCCTGTTCCGATCTTTGGATTTAAGTTTGGATTTTTAGCCCCATCTTGGATGGGAGGAAAATAGGAAAAGATTTACCTAGCGGTAATACTTAAACGGGAAGATGAGCATGCCAAAACAAGCTCCTTTTTCTTTGTACTGATTTTTATGATGCACTTTATGCGCTTTACGAACAGCTTTAAAATAGCGGTTATTAATATTATCAAACCATTTTTTACGCCGGTGAATTAAGATGTCATGTACCAAAAAATAAACCAAGCCATAAGCGGCGATTCCAAAACCAATTCCGATCATATAATCATTGTGATTAATGAAGCCAAACATGATATTTAACCAAGATGGAATGGCGAAAATCAGGAAAAAGAGATCATTTTTTTGAAAGGTTTTGCCGGTGGGTTGATGATGATCTTCATGTAAATTCCACAATAAACCGTGCATGATATACTTGTGTGTAAACCACGCCATGAACTCCATACCAAAGAAAGCAATCAATATAAAAATGAAAATGATCATGTGACTAGATATCTTTTTCTTAGAACAAGTTAAGTAGAAAATTGTTTAAATCACTCATTATTCGCTTCATTATTCGCGGATAACTCATCTGATTTTAAGGCAATACGATCCAATGCGAATTCTGACCCTGAAGTATTCAGCTCAAATTCATAATCCATTTCACGACTAAATTCAAGCAACTCTTTTTCTCCCATGTTCATGCCCATGTTCCATTCAGAATAGATAAAACGGGCATTTTCTTCTTCTGGATTAATATAAATGAAATCTGCACCATACTCTTTCACTAATTTGGCTTCTTCATTGGTGAGAATTTCAAAATAGTCAACCAATGCTGGACGAGGGAAAACAGTAATTTCAGTCCATTTATTTTTCGATTCGTTCCATTTCAAACAATTAAATTGCTGTTGGCCTCGGTTCATTTGACTTAGAAAAGCCATCTGTTTGTCGCCTAAATGAAACGTCATAAACTCCAATAAGACATCACAATCTTCATGATAGGCAGTGAGGTAATTATCAGAAATTTCAAATTTGCTCCACGTTTCATCACCGTCATTTCCATAAAGGATCAGTTGACTGATTCCGCGGTATTCATAACAAAAATCTTCGCCCAAAAGGTCTTCATCCAATGCGAAAAAATCCTTTACTATGGCCGGCTGACTTTCGATTTCAATGGCGTCCAATTCTTCTTGATTAGGAGACACTTCGAGTAAGTTACCCGTCGTATCATCTTCCGCTTTTTCTGAATTGTTGCAAGCCACTAACGTGGACATTATTCCAATACACAACAGTAATTTTTTCATCCTTATCTTATTTTATCACACCCAATTCTTTTCCTACTTTTTCAAATGCTGCAATGGCTTTGTCCAGATGAGCTTTTGTATGAGCAGCGGAAAGTTGAACGCGAATTCGTGCTAAATCTTTTGGTACAACAGGGTAAAAGAACCCAACAGCATAAACGCCTTCATCCAATAAACGGTTGGCAAAATCTTGTGCTATTTTCGCGTCGTATAACATGACGGGAACAATAGCAGAGTCACCATCACGAATTTCTAATCCAATTTTTTTAACCCCTTCTTTGAAATATTTTGTATTCTCTTCCAAGCGATCTCTCAAATCAGTGGAAGAACTTAACAAGTCCATAACGGCGATAGAAGCCCCAACAATACTTGGTGCCAATGAGTTTGAGAATAAATATGGGCGTGAGCGTTGACGTAACATTTCAATCACTTCTTTCTTTCCTGCGGTGAATCCCCCCATGGCTCCTCCGAGCGCTTTTCCGAGCGTTCCAGTGATAATGTCAACACGACCCATCACATTGTTGTGTTCGTGTGTCCCGCGTCCTGTTTTACCGATAAAACCAGTTGCGTGACAATCATCTACCATTACCATGGCATCATATTTCTCGGCTAAATCACAAATTTGATCCAATTTAGCCACATATCCATCCATTGAGAATACACCGTCTGTTACAATAATTCTATTTCTATGATCTTTCGCTGCAATTAATTGCGCCTCTAAATCGGCCATGTCTGAATTTTTATAACGGAAACGAGCAGCTTTGCACAAACGCACCCCATCAATGATAGAAGCATGATTTAATTCGTCCGAAATAATCGCATCCTCTGCTCCGAATAAAGGTTCAAAGACCCCACCGTTTGCATCAAAAGCAGCTGCGTATAAAATGGTGTCTTCCATTCCTAAGAAATCAGAGATTTTTTTCTCCAAGGTCTTATGAATATCCTGTGTACCACAGATGAAACGAACTGAAGACATGCCAAACCCATGCGAATCTAGCGCTTTTTTCGCGCCTTCAATTACAGCGGGGTGAGAGGACAATCCCAAATAATTATTCGCACACATAATCACAACTTCTTCGCCTGAGTCTACCTTGACCTCAGCGCCTTGCGGTGTTACAATGATGCGTTCTTTTTTATATAGACCTGCTTCGTGAATACTTGCAAGTTCGTCTTGGAGTTGTTTTTCTAATTTACCTATCATAATTTATTCTTTGTGACAAAACACACAAAGATAATGATTCGGTTGAACTATTTTAGTCCTCCAATCGTTTGATGAAGGAAGAAAAGCAGCTTTCTCATTCGTTTGAGTAAATAAAACTTTAATATTACGGTAATGATGAAACGTATTTTGGCACTTATTGCGTTAGTAGGATTTGGTTCAAGCAGTTTTGGACAGGAAACAGGTGTATCCTATGGCGAGTTATTTACAAGCACTATAGCTGGTTATGCGAACTATTTGTGGAGTGAAATCACTTTTCAAACCGTTCCATGGTATCAGAATTATTTTTGGTTATTGGTTTTGCTTTCCATAGTCGTCTGGGGATTGGAGATTATCTTTCCTTGGAGAAAAAATCAAGGCATTTTCCGAAAGGATTTTTGGTTAGATGCGTTCTATATGTTTTTCAATTTCTTCATTTTTGCGCTTGTTATCAGTGGCGTTTATAAAATTGTAAATCATTTATACGGTGGTAATGTTTCGGAAATTGGAATCCTTGATATTAAAGAGTGGAACCCATGGTTAGCTTTATTGGTCTTTTTTATACTGAACGATTTTGTACAATGGTTGACGCATGTAATCTTACACCGTTTTAATTTCTTATGGCGCTTTCACAAAGTTCATCATTCGGTAGAGGAGATGGGATTTGCTGCACACCTCCGTTACCACTGGATGGAAAATATCATTTATAAACCATTGAAAACCTTTGCGGTAATGTTAATCGGTGGATTTGAACCTGAGCAAGCTTTCATGGTGCATTATATTTCAATTGCGATTGGCCATTTAAATCACGCCAACATCAATTTGTCGTATGGTTCGTTAAGGTATATTTTTAATAATCCTAAAATGCATATTTGGCACCATGCCTATGAATTACCAGAAGATAGAAAACACGGGGTTAACTTCGGTATTTCACTGAGCATTTGGGATTATATCTTCCGCACCAATTACATTCCCTATGATGGGCGTGACATCCGTTTAGGATTTGAACGAATTGAAGAGTTCCCAACTACATTTTTCGGTCAACTATTCTATGGTTTTAGAAAAGGCAAAGACGAACGCTAACCTTTTATTAATTTTTTGGTCAGCTGTTGTCCTGAATTGAGATAAACCGTTACGAGATAAATCCCTTCACTCATATCGTTTGAGTTGATATGGAAATCATTTCCTTCGTATAGCACTGCTCCTAGGCAATTGTGAATCATAATGGATGATACGTCCTCTTGATTTATTCCGGTCAGTTGGAAATAATCCCGCGCAGGGTTAGGATAAATCGTAAAGTCAAAAGGCGCTTCTTCAATTGAGGGAATAGTGAGTGATTCAGGATTGACATTGACGACAATGTATCCGCTATCGCCCACAGCCCAAACAATCGAATCATTATAAGAAGAAATGCTTTCTATCGGTTGATCGAGTGACCAATAATTCCACCAAACCTCTGTGAGCATACTGCCAAAAATAACGCCGTGAGGTTCTATTTCGGTACTTCCAGCCGTAAATACTTGACCGTTGCCTGCTTTGTGAATAGCACGAAATTTTGGATAATAAAAAGTCGTGGTTTCACCGTGATAGTGCCACGATTCACCCATGTCCGTAGACTCCAAGAGTCCGTAGGTATCGTCATCATTTTCATAGGCGATATAAGCAAGCGTATCGTTAACAATTACAACCTCGTTAAGTATAAATGAAGGGCCAAACTCGGTTGGAATGCCTGTCCAAGTTGAGCCACCGTCTTCTGTCTTTAAGATCGAACCTCCACTAGCGTATCCGCCAACTGCTAGTCCGTAGTTCAAGTCGTAAAAGTCAATATCCGCAACAGTCGCAACACTCAAAGGCAAATCGATAATCGAAGCAGGGTAGGTGCCGGACAAATCGACGCGGTGTATTTGTTCTCCTGTAAAGCAATCAGATCCTCCTAAAAAACCATCATCTTCAGCAAAGAAATACAACCCATAATTATAACATAAATCATCTTCCATAGGACTTACGAGTATCCAATTCAGGCCCCCATCTATTGTTTTAAAGACACCATTAGAATAAGGCCCAACGGTCATATAACCGATTTCGTTATTGATAAATTTAAGGTTGATAATGTCATCATCATAACCGCCACTCTCAACAAAGGTAACGCCTGAATAGGCAATTTTTTCCCACGTTTTTCCCCCGTCAATCGTTTTAAGTAAAAGACTGTCTGTGCCTCCTATATAACCTACCAAATTAGATGGGAAATCGATCACATTCAAATCATTTGAGGTACCACTTGCCACTTCAAACCAATCTTGTGCATAGCTTGTAGAGAAAAAGCTAAGGCTGAGTAATACAATAATTTTTTTCATCTTCTTTTTTAGGCGAAGGTAAGCAAGATTTGGAGGGGAGACAATGTATAATAATGCGTTATGGATGTACTTTTTGAAAATCAGTTGGCGACATACCTGTTTGATTTTTAAAGAATTTACTAAAATGAGCAGGATCATCAAAATTTAATTCGTAGGCGATCTCTTTGGATGCGATACCAGAATTCAATAACCGCTTAGCTTCTAAAATAATTTGCTTGTGAATCATTTTACTTACATTAAGAACTGCTTTCGCAACAACGATTTCATTCAACTTTCGAGTTGTAATACCGATTTTGTCGGCGTAATAATTGACTTTTTTATGGGTTCTGAATTGAGCGCGTAATTCATGTCTAAATTGAGTATAGTAGGATTGGTCTTTGGATTGATCTCCATTGCTTTCCTTCATTTCTCGCAAACAGAATAAACAAAGTAAGTTGAGCTGAACTAAAATAAGTTGATGTCGGAATTTGTCGTTGGATTGACTGTATTTCCATATTTTTTGAGCAATTTCAATTACTTCTGCTTGCCCCTCTATGTCAAAACTAAAACAGGGGTCAAGCTCATTTACGTCAAAGCAATCAAGTTCGAATAGAAACTCCGCGATATAATGGTCATATTCAAATATACTTGGGTGAAAGAGGATGACATATCCGTTTGAATTTAATTCACGTTTCATTTGATGAACGCGTCCTGCAGAAACTAAATGAATTGATTTAGATTTCACTTCAAAAGGTGTAAAATCGATTTCGTGAACGCCTCCACCATTATCAAAAACAAACAGTTCGATATAGTCGTGACGGTGTGGCTCGGTAATATTATAACTGGAAAGCGAGCCGAGTTTAACCACACGGATTTCTTTTGCCTTTTCGTCTTTTAGTTTGTGCGTTGGAATCATGCTCATGGTAGATACAAAAAAAGGTCGTCCTTGTGAGACGACCTTTTTATAGTAAACGCTGCTAAGCGTTAAAATTTATTTATTGTTTTACAACTTGAACGAAGTTAATGTCATCTCCCGCCATTACTTTAATAACGTAAGTTCCATTTGCTAAGTCAGCCATAGAAACAGTAGTTTGTCCATTTGCAGATCCATTCGCAACAATTTCACCAACCACATTTAAGATTTGGTAGTTGAATTGTCCTTCTGATACAACTGTTACAAGATCAGTTGTTGGGTTAGGATAAGCATTTAGAGTACTCGTTGTATTTTCATCAACACCAATAAAGCTTGTCAATATGAATGTTTCTTCATAAGGACATAATCCTTTATCAATAGTGATGTCGTCGATCGTTACGGTATATACACCAGCAGTTAATGCAATAGCATCTTCTGTTGTTGGACCATGAGACCATTCAAAGATGTAAGAACCAGAACCACCAGTAACAGTGATATCGATTGATCCATCATATCCAAAGTACTCATCAGTAACAATAGCACTTGAGATTTCTGGAATATCAACACCAGTTACAATGATGTCATCTTCATCACTACAACCGTTACCATCAGTACCAGTTACTGTATAAGTATTTTCACCAACTAATGCAGGGAATTCAACACCATCAACAATAGCAGGAGACCAAACATATGTCTCAGCACCTTCACCTGTTAATGTGATATCTGTTCCTTCACAAACTGTAAAGTCCATACCCGCGTGTACAGTTGGTAATGGGCTAACCACAACCGTAACAGTTGACGTATCAGAACAACCATCATCACTTAAACCAACTACTGTATGAACGTATGTTCCAGCCGTTTCTTGAACAACTGTTTCACCATTTTCGAGTCCAGCTCCCCATAAAAATTCAACGAAAACGTCACCACTACCAGAAATGACGTATCCATCTCCTAAGCACACATTGGCAGGGTCAGCTGTTGCCCCCACATCCGGTGTTGAACAACATATTCCAAAAAGGGTTATTTCTACAGCACAATCCTCAGGACTGGTAGAAGTCCCCGTTAATGTTAACTCTCCAGGAGTTATCGGAAAAGGAACACCATTAATAACACCCATGTCCCAAGTAACAGTACCACCTGTCAATGATGTACCGGTAACAGTAATATTTTCTCCAACACAAGCAGAGTATTCAGTGACATCAATAACAATTCCAGCACAATTAACTTCAATTGTTACTAAGCCATCACCATCACGGAAACCTGTTTCATTATCTTGATCCATACCAATGTTGTAAGATCCGCCACCACCAGCTACACGACCACCTTGTCCGCCGCTCCAGCCGCCGCCGCCGCCGCCGCCCCAAGAGCCACGACCTTGACCACCACAACCGAAACCACCAGCAGCATTATCACCAGAAGACCCACATCCAGTGCCACCTTGAGCACCATTGATGAATGATTTTCCACCGCATCCGTAAGATCCGTCATTAGCTCCGTTACCTACGAAACCTCCACCACCTGATCCCCAAGAAGAGCTAGATACAAGTCCTCCACCTTCAGGAGGAGTAATAGGAGTGCCACCACCGACCATACCAGAACCAGAACCAGAAGTTCCTTGGTTTCCAACAACGCCAGGGTTACCGTTTTGGCTAACAGAAGCTCTTGTTCCAGCTCCACCACCAGCAACAATCAATGGAGTTACTTTAGTTCCTGAAGCAAATGGACCAGCTGCAACTGCCATAGTATATGGACCTGCAGGATCAACTTGAACAACGAAGCTTCCTCCGCCACCTCCACCGTTAGAGCCACTATTTTGACCTTGTCCTTTACCACCAACGGCAATTAACAATTGAGATCCAGGAACTACGTCAAAATCGCCAGACATTTTGGCGCCTTTACCTCCAACATATCCAGATTGTCCAGATGCACCTTGTGCACCCAACGCCTCGATATTAATAGATGTAACACCTGCAGGTACAGTGTATGTTACAAAATCACCCGTGTAGTCAAACACGGTGACCTGTCCCCAAGCAGCCGTGACACCAAGGCCAAGGCAAAGCAAGAAGAGTTTCTTTAAATTGTAGTAATGTTTCATATCTTAAATCGAAAAATTTTGGGATGAATTTATAAAAAAAAAAAGAAAGAGCCTAATTTTTATTCGTTTTGGACGCTTTATCTTTTCGCATTCAATGGTTTAATCTCACTATAGTTCGCGTTTTTCAAAAGGTCATAGCGGGTTTTGAGTTATTGGTTGGGAGGTTTAACTGATTTTTCAACGAAGTGCAGTCCACTTAAGCTGCTGACAAACTAGCATTTAGAATGTTTTATTTTTAAGCCAACCTGAAATAAGGATGTTAAAAAATAAACAAATATTAGAAATACGTTATAATTTAAACAACCTTAGATTGTGCTAATAAAATCAAGAAGTAATTTTTGAACCGCGTCAAAATTATCGAGTGGTGTGTTCTCCGAAGTATCATAAATATCATGATAATTTTTTACGGATCCCATGGAGTAAATGAAGAAGGCCGGAACGCCAGCTTGAGAGAAAAAATAATGATCCGAATTTGCAGTCGGGCCTCTTTTTTTTATTTGCGGAATGTAATCTTTGTCAGAATTGATCCCAACAAGTTTGTCAAACGATTTTTCGTGCTCTGTTCCATTCACGACCGTAATTCCGTCACTCGCGCTGCCCATGATATCAATATTGAGTACAAATTTTGTTTTGCTCAATTTAAAATACGGATGTGACACAAAATATTTTGATCCTTCCAATCCAGCTTCTTCTCCGCTAAAAAAGCAAAGAACAATAGAGTATTGGGGCTGATTTTCTTTGAAATACTTTGCCAAAGATAAAAGCATGGATACGCCACTCGCATTGTCATTTGCTCCGGGAAAAATCGTGGAGGCACCCATACGACCTAAATGGTCAAAATGGGCCGATAAGACGATATATTTCTTCTTTTTCTTACCGGGAATATAGCCGATTACATTTTTCGTTTTGTAAGATGGGACATAGCGATTGGTCACTTTTATGGACGCGATTTCTACCGATTTGTAGGCAGCAGAGTCGATCGAAAATAAGGGATAATTAAATTGTCCTCTTCCAACACTATACATTTGTTTAGAAGTTTCTACCCAAATGACTGGAAAATATTTCATGGTCTTAATGGCCGATTCGTGAATTTTAGCTTTTAATGTTTTATCCTGAAGTGACGTAAAGTTAAAGGCATAAATCGATTGATTTTTTGGGGCTCCACTTAAATCTACCGCACTTTTATAAACGGATTCAAAATTTGTTTCATTAATTTCGATTACTTCAAAATTACCTTGTGCTGTGCCAGAATAAGGGTGAACTAAATAGTCGGCACCTGGAATTAAAGTATCGTCTCCTAAGACTAGTTCAATGGCATTCGGAAAAGTATTAACGTTAAAACTATATGCTTGCGTAAAGTCGTGATCGGGGAATTTTTCTACGCCCAAATTTTTCAATTCTCTAACAATGAAATCAGCGGCACGATTGTCTCCATTATTCACATATCCGCGTCCATCATAACGATCGCTACAGAGTGAATCTAGAACTTGTTTTGCATATTCTAGTTGAGCATTAGCCGCAAAAGAGAACGAAAGAACAATTGTAAGAAAGAAAGAAATTTTCACGTGCAATTCAATTTGGTCAGCTCTAAATATAGCGTCTTTCAACCAATTCTATAAATTTTATAATTGATTTATCTTCGAGGTCCCAATCATATTTGTGGGTTAACTCATTTAATTTCAACTTCGCCTCATTGCCATTTGCAGCCGTGTTTAAAAAGTCGATTGCATCCTCGTACGCTAAAGCATCCCCTTTAAACATACTTGAGATATATTCAAATTTTTTACCAATGCTAATTTGCGACTTGATGTCTGAAATAGGTGAGTTTTGGAAGATCTTTCTAAGAGATTGATCTTCATCTTTTTTGAAAATATCATTGAGTGAATTAACCGCCTCGTCCTTCTCATCTTCGTCCTCATCTTCAATCGGAGCGCTCATTCGTTTCACTGGAGTGGGCTCGGTTACCGGCACGGGCTCTTCGATTTCAGGTTCATTCAATTCAGGTTCATCTTGTGCTACCGGTTCTTCTTGCGCCTCTGGTTGGGGCGTACTTGTGATACCTGAAAAATCGAACGGAATTTCTTCTATTTCTTGTGGTTCATTTTTAGGTTGGTCGGGTTGAATGACAATTGGCTCTTCCTTAATTTCAGCCGCTTGACGCATTGGTTCACCCAAGGTGTCATAGGCTTTATAGCGAAGGATAATTAACTGTTCATACAAGGCTTGACTATCTTTAACAAGCAGATCTAAATCTGATAATGAGAGCTTGCCTGAATTCAGGTCATTTATTTTTTCGGAAAGATTTTTAATTAATTCCGAGGTGCTATTGAAGGATGTTTTACCCATTTTCTAAAACTTATTCACAATTTTAAAATTCTGATAAAATTAAAGTTATATTTGATAGCAAAACGTTATCAAATTGAAAATTTCTCAAAAAGAAGATGTTAACATCTCAGGACCGTTTGCTTTCAGTCCTCGTGTATCAGGCACAAAAATTAAAGTGATTTGTGGACCAATGTTTTCGGGTAAAACCAAAACGTTGATTAAAACCATAGATAAATTTAAGGCGAAAGGAAAAACGGTTGTGGTCTTTAAACCAGCGTTTGATAATCGCTATGCTGATACGGCAATTGTTTCACACGATAAAGATGAAACACAAGCGGTGAACGTTTCAAAACCTTCAGAAATCCTTGATCTTTTTCATCATGCAGATGTTGTAGCGATTGACGAAGTGCAGTTTTTTGATTCCTCTATCGTTGCAGTTTGTAATATCATTGCCGACCACGGTAAATCTGTTGTGGTTGCTGGCTTAGATATGGATTATAAATCAAATCCTTTTGGTTCAATGCCTGCCTTAATGACAATGGCTGATGAAGTCGTTAAACTGAATTCAGTTTGCACATTCTGTTCAGGTCGTGCGCGCTATTCACACCGCGTATCAAAAGACAGTGGTATTGTTGTATTAGGAGAGAAAGATAAATATGTACCTTTGTGTCGCAGTTGCTACAATGAACTAAAAGAAAAGTGAATCTAAACCTCTCAATAAAATCCATTCGAGCGATTACGAATGGCCAATTTATTGATACAGCCGAAATCGGCGAATCTTCTTCCATTAAAAATATAGTTATTGACAGTCGCTCACCGATTATTGGGGATAAAACCGTATTTATTCTCTTCAATGGTAATAAATTGGATGGTGCAAATTTTATCGCTGATTTTGGAGAAAAGGGAGGCAAATGTATCGTCACAGATCATTTTATTTCAACGACGACCTTGAGTCAAATAATCGTAAAGGATACCTTGCGGGCATTACAAGCAATTGCTAAACATCACCGTCAACAGTTCACTATTCCCGTTATCGGAATTACAGGGAGCAATGGTAAAACAACGGTTAAGGAATGGCTCTACGCAACCTTGAAGGATCGTTTTACGATCGTTCGAAGTCCTAAAAGTTACAATAGCCAGATCGGCGTTGCCTTGTCGGTTTTAGAATTAAGTGAACAGCATACTTTGGCTATTTTTGAGGCTGGCATATCTCAAGTGGACGAAATGGCCCATCTTCAAGGAATGATACAACCAACGATTGGTGTTTTCACAGGAATAGGTGATGCCCATAATGCAGGTTTTTCTGCAAGCGATCCAATTCAGCAAAAAAAAGCCGAAAAATTTCTCCTTTTCAACGCTGTTGATCAATTGTTTGAATGGGCGGATGATAAAATTCAAATTTATCAATCAAGGCAGCCTGTAGATCACTTTTTATATCATCAAACTGATCAGGGATTTTCGTTGAGCAATGAAAATAAATCAGAAGATTATTCCACCAACTTCCAAGATACTGCATCTAACCACAATATTGCAATTGTCGCATGTGTTGCTCGGGTTTTCGGGATGACAGAAGAGGAGATTCAGAGCAAAATTAATGAGTTGCCGATTATTTCAATGCGTCTTGAAAAAATTGAAGGAAAGGACCATAATGTCTTGATCAGTGACGTGTATAATTTGGATGAAAAATCACTTGAAATCGGCTTACACTATTTGCATACCACGTCAAACGCACAGGAAAAATATGTGTTCTTGGCAGAGGATGAATCGCTAACTTCATTTCAAAACACCCTGCTACCAGCGGTACAGCGAATGATGACCCAATTGGCGCCGTTTAAACTAATTTATTTTGGATCACGCGCAGTGGCGGAGCAATTTCCATTCATCACACGTTTCTATGAAAAGCCAATCGATTACTTGGATGTACCGTTGGCCATACAAAATTCGGTTATTCTTTTTACAGGTTCACGAAAGAGTCATTTAGAGATCTTGGTGAATGCCTTTACAGC
Source organism: Crocinitomix sp. (assembly GCA_023263555.1). Classification (GTDB taxonomy): domain Bacteria; phylum Bacteroidota; class Bacteroidia; order Flavobacteriales_D; family Crocinitomicaceae; genus Crocinitomix. The sequence continues at coordinate 24,151 of JALQVX010000248.1, read as the reverse complement.
AAAAAAACACATTACGCGTTTGGTGGCCGATTTATCCAAGATGAGGCATAATCTCAATTTTTTTAGAACAAAATTACATCCTAATACCACAATTTTAGCCATGGTTAAGGCACAATCCTATGGGGGAGGAATAGTGGAGGTGGCTTCGTTTCTAGAGCGTGAAAAGGTAGCCTATTTCGGGGTGGCATACGCAGATGAGGGTGTGACCTTGAGAAAGGCAGGAATTAAGACACCTATTTTGGTTATGAATCCCGAACCCGCAGCATTTGATGATATAATCGATTATGAGTTAGAGCCAAGTCTTTATTCGTATGAATTAGTAGAGCATTTTATTCGTCAACTCATTTTGCGTCAGCGTGTGAACTTCCCGATTCATTTAAAAATTGATACAGGAATGAATCGTCTCGGACTTCGGGGTAATGATTTAAAGGATGCGCTGGGTAGTATAACAGCACAACCAGAGGTCTATGTGCGTTCAGTATTCTCACATTTGGCGGCTGCAGATTCTTCTCTAGAAGATGAATTCACTACTCAGCAAAAACAAGGTTTTGAAGAAGTTTGTCAGCATATTGAAAACCGAATAGGATATTCATTTATTAAACATTTAGCCAATTCGGCGGGTGCTTATTTTCATCCTGCTACCCAATTTGACATGGTGCGCATAGGAATTGGACTTTATGGACTATTATCGGAGGATTTAAGTAGTAACTTAGAAAATGTACTTGAATTACATTCCCAAATTTCGCAAACAAGAATTGTTGAAGAAGGGGAAACGGTTGGCTACGGAAGAGATTTTAAGGCCGTTTCAACAACACGAATCGGTATCGTTCCTGTTGGGTATGCAGATGGTATACGCAGAGGACTAGGGCACGGCAAGTGGTGGGTGATCATTAATCAGAAAAAATATCCAATTATCGGTCGTATTTGCATGGATATGTGCATGATTGATTTAGGAGAAGATACGATTCAATCCGGAACAGATGTTCAACTTTTCGGTGATGGTAATACGGTATTTGAAATGAGTCAACAGTTGGAAACCATTCCTTACGAAATCATCAGTTCGATATCAGCTCGAGTTAAGCGGGTGTATTTGGAAGGGTAAACGATTTAACAATCAATAAACAACTCCTTCATTACTTGTCCATCCGAATTCTCAATTTTAAAACCTAGCAATTCGCCAATGGTCACAGGTATATCAATTTGCTCGCGTGGTAGGTCTGTAACGACACCTTTCTTAAAATCGGGTCCATAGGCAAAACAATTAATTTTTCGACAACCTTCGCAATTATCTCCATGCGATATAAAACCATCTTTATGCCCATCCAAATGTCTTCCGTGGTCGTTTGTCACGAAGATGGTGGTCTTATCTTTATAGTGTTCATCCGCCAATAAGAATTGGAATACTTTATAAATATAAGCGTCCGTTTCTTTCATGGTAATGAGGTATTTTTCCCAATTACCGCCATGTCCCCATGAGTCGGGTTGTCTAAAATTTACGAGCACAAGATTTGGCTTCTCCTCTTTCAGAATACGAAGCGTATTCGTGCATGTTTCAGAATCTAAACGATAGCCCGTTCCGTTGCCGTTAACGCCGCAATTAGAACTTGGACGGTATTGATCCCGCCAATCTCTATCTTTACAGTTTGTTAAGATCTCTAATTTATCTTTAGAAGCAATAACGTAAGCAGCATTTTGAGGCTTACCAGTTGCTTTTAACCAGTATTGGAACATGGATGGATTTTTCGGCAATTCCTTACCCATATTATCAATCCGTTGATAAACTCCTGTGCAGATGGCTGTATGTCCCGCATTCGTGTAAGTAGGACCGTTATTTCTAAAACCCGAATAGATAATCCCGTGTTGTGCCATATCATTCGCCATGTGCGGAATGTATTGATGGGTCGAATCGCCCCAAGTTTCCGTATAGCGAGGACCGTCCATAATGAGGACAATGACGTTTTCGGTCTTGTATTTAGTTTCTCCAGCATTGGCGTAAAAAGGGACAAGGATAAGGAAACAATAAAGCGTAAAGATTAATTTCTTCGAATTCATACGTCAAAAATATCAAAATTTGATCCAAAAATATCATTTGGCGCATATATTGCTACGTTTTCATCAATTAATTGTGAACGAAATTTTAAACCGGTTAAAATTTATACCAAAAATATAGCTTTTTTTTGCACTCATGAAGGGATATGGTTTGATAGTTATAGCGCTGATCGGTTTACAAACAGGATTTACACAGATGATCGACAACACTGATGGGAAGACATTTGGTGATGTTCCCTTTTTTAGTGTAGACTTTATTCAGCGTAATAAAGTGAAGACGATCAGAGGCTATTATTCGACCAAGGCGACTTTGGACGTTATTCATAAAACGAAAGATTTTTACGGATATGAATTTAACCGAGCAGGCCAGCTTGTTAAAGATTTTCGCACACAATTCGGAGATACCTTGGTAAGAATGTATGAATATGATGAAAATGGGCGATTGGCTGTGCTTCGAAAATCGGACAAACAAGGATTTGAATCGTATCATTACCTCTATGACGAAAGGGGACGCATTTTAAGTGAAGAATATCGCAGAGATTTCACAAAAGGAATAAATAAGACAAACTTTATACTTGATCAATCCTTCAGCGTTTCGATTGAGAAGTTTGAGTACATTGATTTGGAGGGGATGAATTATAAGAAAGTGTATTACAATACATCAGGTCGAATTTACATGGATGAGTTTTTCTATTTTGATGAAAATGGATTTCTTATCCGGCAAGAAGGTCGTTTGAAAATGGGGTCGGGGTTGACCAATACTTTTTATAAATATGACGAAAAGGGTCGGGTCATTGAAAAAAACGTAGAGAAAAGTGTGATTGGTAATTACACCTCAAAATGGACGTATGAATATGATGATCATTCCAATGTAATGGCACAGCATTATTTTAAAAATGAGGCTTATATCACCGAGAATCAATTGGTTTATTTTCAGGAATCTCTTCTGCTAAAGGCCATTATAACGAGGGATGAGGCAACTGATTTTATGACCATTTTACAATTTACAGCGTATACTTATTTCGAATGATTGACTAGTGGCCATCACATTCAACCACATTGCGTTCGGTCTCGAATAAACGCACTTTGAGGTCAAGTTTTGAATCGATTTTTAGGCGCAATAACTGCCAAATGACTACACAAATATTTTCAGCTGTCGGAATGAGTGTTTTAAATTCCTCGGTATCTAAATTGAGATTTTTATGATCAAATCGATCTTCAATTTCTGTTTCGATAATGTCTTTTAAAATTTTAAGATCGATCACCATCCCCGTTTCAGGATCAATTTCTCCAGTAAGCCAAACTTCCAATGCATAATTATGACCGTGAAAATTGGGATTATTACATTTCCCAAAGATGGCATCATTCTTTGCCATATCCCACGCGGGATTGTATAATCTATGTGCTGCATTAAAATGTGCTTTTCTACAAACGGAAACTTTCATTTATCGGACTTTGTTTTTTTGGCTTTAGTGGACACTATTTGCGTATAAAATTACTAAATTCACAAGTAAGAATAACAGATCAGGTTTATTTTTGTTTTTACGGCGTTGATTAAAAGCAGAACAGAATTTTTTTCTTTACTTTGCCATAGAGGTTTATACATTCTGTTTAGGAATTACGTGGTGAGAATGTGCAAGATTCAATCCTAATGGAGCGATTAAAATTGAAAATGATGAAAAAATTAATTATACTAGCTGCTTTTTTACCCTTCTTAATAGTAAGTTGCGGTGGAGCGTCAAATGATAGTGCAACAGATGGTGCTAATAAAGATAGTTTAGCATTGAGTTTCGACGATATGAATGAAATATCGCTGGTGAATGAAGGTTTAAATTTAAGTCTTATGTTGCCTGAAGTGGCCTCATCCACTGGAAATTCAATCGATCCACGTATTGATCATGAAGAGGGAGATTATTTGTGGTATTTGACGATAGGTCCACGATTTGAATTGATCATTGAGGATTATGGTAAAGAAAAAGATAAAACGTTAAATGAGAAAAAGCGTTTGGCCGAATTGGAGAAAATTTTTGACTATGAATATATCGTAGATGAACCTAAATTAATTATGTATCAACGAACCCTGCACGAAGGACAAGGGGGTAAAAAATCGTTTCATTGTTACGGTGAGGTCATGATCGACGGGTATAATTATGTTTTACGGAGTGGTGAAGAAGGTGAGTTAAGACCGATTATTGAGGATATGGTCAAAACGATTCGCTCTGCTAAACCTATTCAAGGAGCCTAAATAGTTGCTCTTTAGCTCATCTCGTTTTCAGAGAAAATTAGATGAGACGCGCGAGAGAAAGTATCCCGAGTATTATCCCGCCTAATAAGGTGATGATACAGGCCGCAATCCCAATAAAAGCAACAACCCGTGCTAACCAAACCTTAATACCAAGATCTCCGACAAAATTTTCTTTCTTAATACGTCTTACTTTGTTTAAAGCGACAAGACTGATAATCCAAGCTGTGAATAAAAATGCCGCCCCTATAAAGGCGAATGCGAACGTAACCAGTGTTGTGGAGGACAATGAAATAATAAAGGCCAAGATGAAGAGTACCACGGAACCAATAAGCAGTGCTAAACCTGCATTGAACAGTGCGTTAAATTGAATGATTGCCTTATTCTTTTCTTCTTGTGAGAAGGTATTGAAGTCCTTATTTCCTGGTGCTTCAGGATTCCCCCAAATCAGTTTTTCAGGGTGAATTATTTCTACTGGACGACTAATATCTTCATTGGCATAATCTGGAGCTGAAGGGTGTATTTCATCAACAATCCCTGCTTGTTCAATTTCAAAACCTTGATTTAGGTCATCTGTGACAAATGTCTCTTCGTAGGTCACTTCTTCATTTTCAACACCTACAAAGACGTTAGCTTCGTCATGATGTTCCGTTTCGGCAACCGGTTCATGATGGGATTCAATTTTTTTAAGAGTTGTATATTTTTGACGATTAAAGTTGCCATTTTTTAGTGAACCACAAGCAGAGAGCAGGAGAACAACAACTGTAAGAATGGCAAGAATTCGAAAAGTAGGTGAGTTGCTCATAATTTAATCCCGTTAAATTTGTAAATAAGATGTATCCGTCCCAAAGCATAGATTTGATTTGCGAACTGATACGTTTTCGTTTGTACCAGTTGATAATCTTCACCAGGATTGTATTGAAAATAAAATCGATCAGGATCTCCCCTATTGATTGGTTGTGTGGTGAAACCCAATTCGGCAGAAAAATTAAAATTCTCCGCCCAGTTGAACTCCATGCCTACAAGCGCCTCATATCTAAAAAATACAAATTGACTATTGCTTTGCAATGCTTTTTCACTGTATAAATTCCATTGTATTAATTCGGTTTCTGACATGTCTAAATGTGTCGTATCAAAGTTTGAATAATAATCTACCTGAAAATAATCAGCTATCCCTACGATAAAACTTTGCTGAATAAAAAGTGATTGTCTTTTTTGTCGAAAGGGGTAAAATTTGGGAGAAATCCCCAGTTGATAAAGAAAGTTTCGCTCATGGGTAATGATATTTGAGCTCGAGTTCCAATTGTCCCGTGGAGAGAGTGGAGTGATATTGGGTTGAATTCCGTCGCCAACTGCGTTTGGAAGTGCGTAATTGTGCATTCTAGAAGACAACCTCACATTTCCTTGGTAGATCGAATTATTTTCATAGAGATTATTCACAGGTAGGTCATAACTTGATGTTGCGCGAAGATTAAAGCCCAAAGAGAACGGAATTTTAACGGACCAATACTCACTTATTCTGTAAGCAGGTTCTATCGTTATTCTTGGATTTGTAAAAAGTACATTTACGTTTGTCCAATCGGCCATATTTGCATAAATAAACGGCTCCATTAAACTTGTTGCAATTGAAAAGCGGCCGTAACTATAGCGGGGACTTGAATCAAAAAATCGATTATATAAGCGGTAATTCGATCCGTCGATTTTAACAAAATTATTGGTTTCGTTTTGATAACCATACCATTGTCCATCATCCGAATATTCGATAATTTCTGATTGATGAATTGTTTTCGTTTTGCCGTTCTGTTCATAGATGATCTGACCTAAACTATCTATAGAAATCACATTCACGTTTTTGACTTTGCCATCTGCAAAAACGATCGTGTCTTGAGCAATTGACGTGTTAAGGATTAATAGACTAAAGCAAAGGAGCAAATTTTTCATGTTGTTAAGATAGAATGTTTTAAACTATAATCGAAAGGATTATCTTTCTAAGTTTCTGCAAAAAAATCAATTTAATGCGATTTGAATTCTATTCATAACGGATTAATCTACTCTTTTCTAATCGGTTAAACAATAGTTGACCTATTTTTTTGGAGGCATACGGCTTTCTTCTTATCGAATTAAGGTAGTATTGCCTTTTAAAATACCTCGCTCGCCGTCTGTTAGTGTATAATAGAGAACCCACGTGAAAACGCCAGGATTTTGCTCCATATCATGATAAGTACCATCCCATCCTATACGCTTGTCTGAAGATGCAAAAACTTTTTCGCCGTATTTATTGTAAATTTCAAAATGTATTTGTTCGAGGTTGTATCCGAGGACAAAAAGGGCATCATTGATTCCATCACCATTCGGTGTAAAGGCATCCGCAACGCCTATCCCTTTCACAAAATTCACAAGGATCAGTACTTCTGCATACGAGCTACATCCGTTCGCATCCACGAATTCAACGATATATGTGGTGTTTTCAACAGGATTAGCCGTTGTAATCGGACAGGTATTACAAACGATATTTTGATCATGTAACCAAAAATAACTCCCTGTTTCACTGCTATAGGCACCCAGTAAAGCCGTTCCCGCGGTATTGATAATGGTATCTGTTCCCGCTGTGAGATCAGGTAAATCATTTACTGTTAATGTTACAGTGGCGCTATTCTCACACCCCCATTCGTTCGTTCCTATAACTGTATATGTGAATGAGCCAGGTTCGAGAGGTGTATATTCTTCATCATCAATCATTTCTCCGTCCCATGTATAATCAATTGCTCCGTCTCCTTTAAAAATTACAGATTCACCGAGACAAATTTGATCTGGAGTAACAATTGCAGTGACAATTGGTAATTCATGAACGGTAATTGTTACGCTGCTTGCCCTCTTGCTTTTCCAGGTTGATTTTTCTTTCTCGGAAATTGACCATTGATTTTCCCTCCCACAAAGGTTTCATCAGCCTCTACAATTCCATCCAACAACAAATCACCATCCTGTTCCATAGCTTTACGGATCTTCATTTGTAATAGCCAGGCCGTATTTTTATTAACTGAAATATCGCGCGAGAGCTGCATTGATGAAATTCCTTTTTTGGCTGATAGAATTAATGAAATAGCCATAAACCACTTATAAAGAGGCAGGTTAGAGTCTTCAAAAGCTGTTCCTACTGTCACGCTATAAGAATTAGAGCAACTCAAACAGGTATGCCGAAGGGCTTTTGGGCTACTCTTAGTACTTTTACAATACGGACAACATGGTGTCCCGCTCCATCTCTGTTGCTCAAGATACTTGATGCACTTTTTGTGTGTGTTCAAATGGGTTGTAATAAATGTCAAATCCATAACTCATAATTTTGTGAGCTAAGATCAATGCTAGCAACGTAATCTATTTACGTTTTGCCATATTCTAGGAAATTGAGTTTAAAGACGTATATAACAAGTGTTTGGTAGCCTGATATGAAGAAATTCATTTAATTTTTGAAACCCTAGGTTTCAGCGGTGATGAATAAAAAAACCCCTCCGATTGGTAGCAGGAGGGGTTTGATTTTGGTTTGTTGTTGTAGATTATTCGGCCAATTCTGAGTGTATATAAGTAAAGCCCTTATTCAATAATTATAAACTACTCTTTGGAAATCAACTCAAACAATTCGCTTAAATCAGGAGTGATAATAATTTCAATTCTTCTATTTTTTGCTTTGTTAGTTGGATCAACAGGATGAAATTCTGAACGCCCAGCTGCAGAGATATGTTTTGGATCCATTTCACTATTTGCTAACATGATCTTAACCACTGAAGTAGCGCGTAGTACACTTAATTCCCAATTGTCTTTTGGATGAGCGGCACTTCTTAACACATCCGAATCCGTGTGTCCCTCTACAAGGATATCAATATCTTGCTGTGATTCTAACACGACTGCAAGGTCAATAATTGCTTTTTTACCTTCGGCATTTACATCTGTTTTTCCTGAGGCAAAAAGTAACTGAGCTTCCATACTCACATAAATTTTGCCTTCTCGTTCTTCTACCGAAATTCCTTTGTCCGAAAAACCTCGAAGGGCAGATGCAATTTTATTTTTCAGCAATTTAGACGCCTCGTCTTTATTGCGCAACATACTTTCAAGTTCATTAATACGCGCTTCTTTTAATGCGATTGCTCGCTCTCGTGCATTCAGTTCTAGTTCTAATTTATTCAATCGATCCTCCTTCGCTTGTAATTCGATTCGAGTAGCTTCTAAATCGCGTATAAGATTGGCATTTTCTGAAGATCCGGATTTCTGGAGACTTGCGTATTTCTCTTCTAAAACTTGGTTGAGTTGTTTGGTTTTCTCGTAATCTACCATTAATTGACGGTGAACATCACCTAATAATGCAGTGTCTTTTTGTAAGGCTTGTAGACCTGATTTTAATACATCAACTTGAACATTCAGCTCTTTTACTTGATTTTCGTAGTCAATAGCTTTTGTCTTGTAGGACGCTTCATCTTCTTGACATTTCTTATAGTTGGCTTCTAAATCCTTATATTTCTTTATTGGCACACAGGCCAATAATCCTCCAACAATTGCGATAACTATAATTTTCTTCATCTCCCGTGTTTTCTCCGTACACAAAGATGCAAAGAATGATAACTTGGTTGATCATACTTGCAAGGGAGTTATGAACATGCACTTTTTGATTTTTTAAATTGCTGATTAGGGCGCGTCAATTTCCTTTGACAAATTTACCACTCTCTATCCGATCACCAAATTGATTATAAATGGTAAAAACGTATGTTCCTGAAGTGATTGAAAGTGGAATTTGAAGGTAATTTAAATAATTTTCTTGCTCATAAATTAATTGTCCATCAATTGCATATATGGAGAAATAGAGTTCTTTTTCATCCAAATGAGCGCGGGGAATTAGATAACCGTTTTCATCAAGAAAAGGGACACCGCTTATAAAGGTTCCCGTTGACGATTGGTTTAAAACTTGAATTGGGAATGAAAATAAAAAGAGGCCATTTTGGCGATCAGAAATTAGAATTTGGTTTGTATTTTCGAATATATAGACCCCCCAAGCACCGTTTAGTTTATAATTTGTATCCTCTAAAAAAGTATCATAAACACCAATTTCCTTGAAGGGTTTTGTACTTAAGTCAAAAATGCGAAATCCCTCGTTATAATAGGCAATAAAGGCTAGGTTGTCTAGAAGGATTACATTGTGAGGAACATAGTTTTCGTAATCTTTCGTTCCAAAGGTTTCGGTAATTCTAATTTCTGAAAGACTCGTATTCCATTCACAATAGCGCAATTTAGTGCCTTGTGTTTCGTCTATAAAGACATATGCATCTTTCGTGGGGGCGAGCCAACCGCTGTGATTATAACCTTGATTTGGGTAAAAATCAATAATACCTAGTTCGGTTGGTGGAGAAGTACTAAAATTATAAACGTGTAAACCATCAAATCCACAATTTAGAAAAGCGGTATCATTTCGAACATAACAGTCATGAACGTAATCAACTTTATTAAAACTTTCAATTAATACAGGACTGGTCGGATTGGAAAGATCAAAAATTTGCATTCCCATATTATTTGGACCGGCAGCGTATAACTTGGCGTTTAGCGTATCAATGTAAATATTGTGACAAATTTGAAAGTAAAGTGCTTCGTCATACACTTTGTGAAGAGAGTCAGGCAAATAATTCAGGTCGAAAATTTGTAAACTACTTGTGCCTTCATCACAAACTCCATAGAGGTAATTTTTATACGTTTTAAAATCTCTATGCTCAACATATCTATTTTGGAATCGACCTGGTTCGAAGTCAATCTCTTTTAATTCATTTGGGTTAATTTGAAAGATATGTGTTCCTTGAGATGATCCCATTACACCATAGTTTTGTCCTTGATGCTCAAATCCCCAAACATCATTGAAACGGGCGTTTTCCAAACCGGCTATAAAACTTGTATCCGACCAATTGTCCGTTAGAATCACATTTTTTTGAGCCTGCGAAAATGAGCTAACGCAACTCAGAAGTAACAATATGAGGAAAAGTTTATTCAATGAATTTATTTTTACAAAAATAGATTGATTTGTGCAAACTCGCTTACCAATGACTCAATGATAGCTGCTAAAGGAACATTTTTTTTAAAAATACGTTAAAAATTCAAGCCAAGAAAGGTCTAAAAGGATGAAATCATAAAAAAAAACTATCTTAGCAATCCCAATAATAAATTTGGAAAATTTAGTCATCATACCGACCTATAATGAGAAAGACAACATTGAAAAAATGGTCAGAAAGGTCTTCTCTTTGGATGAAAAATTTCATCTCTTAATCGTTGATGACGGTTCTCCTGATGGAACGGGTGCAATTGTTAAAGGTTTACAAACCGAATTCCCTGACCGATTATTCATTGAAGAACGTGAGGGTAAGTTAGGTCTAGGGACGGCTTATATACATGGTTTTCGTTGGGGACTAGCAAGAGGGTATGAGCATTTAATTGAAATGGATGCTGATTTTTCTCACAATCCGGATGATCTCGTTCGATTGTTGGACGCTTGTAAAAATGGAGCAGATCTAGCCATTGGTTCACGCTATGTAAAGGGAGGTAAAGTGGCGAATTGGGATCGAAAACGACTTTTACTATCTTATTTTGCTTCTTGGTATGTGCGCACGATTCTTTGGATCAAAATAAAAGACACAACAGCCGGGTTTAAATGCTATAATCGACGCGTATTGGAAAAAATCAATTTTGATGCGGTTACATTTAAAGGGTATGCGTTCCAAATTTGCATGAAATATGCAGCTATTAAACACGGGTTCAACGTGGTTGAGGTACCCATTACCTTTATCGACCGTGAGTTTGGTATTTCTAAAATGAGTACAGGTATTTTCAAAGAAGCCATTTTTGGGGTTTGGAAGATGCGTAAGTTGAAGTTGTAATCAATGGCATGAATAATTGGCTGCTTTTTGTCATCTAATTCAAACTGTAAAAATGCGAGATTATCCTTAACTTTATCCCAAACAAAAAACGATTTTTCCATGTCACGCTACTTATTAAAAAACGCAAGAATCATAAACGAAGGTCAAGATTTCATCTCAGATCTATTAATTAACGGTGCCTATATTGAAAAAATTGGAACCTCCTTATCGGATGAAACGGCAAAGGTGATTGATTTGGAAGGTAAACTATTATTACCTGGTATGATAGACGATCAAGTTCATTTTAGAGAACCGGGTTTGACGCATAAGGGCAATATACGAACTGAGTCTCGGGCTGCTGTTGCAGGTGGTATTACTTCCTTTATGGAGATGCCGAATACGCAGCCAAATGCAATTACACAAGAATTATTAGCAGATAAATATGCCATTGCGGCAGAATCATCAATCGCAAACTACTCCTTTTTTATGGGGTCTACGAATGACAATATTGAGGAGGTTTTAAAGACTGATCCAGCCACGGTGTGTGGGGTTAAAATATTCATGGGATCATCAACGGGTAATATGTTGGTTGATAATGAACAAACATTGACAAGTATATTTTCGCAATGTCCTATGTTAATCGCTACACATTGTGAGGACGAAGCAACAATTAGAAGAAATTTAGCCCTATACGAAGAAAAGTATGGACAGGATATGGCCATGAAATATCACCCCGAAATTCGAAATGCAGAGGCATGCTATTTATCTTCTTCCATGGCGGTTAATTTGGCTAAAAAACATGATGCACGGTTACATATTTTGCATATCAGTACAGCAATTGAAACGAATTTATTCCGCAATGACATTCCGCTTGCGGAAAAGCGAATTACGGCAGAAGCGTGTATTCACCACCTTTGGTTCTCGGATGCAGATTATGATAAAAAAGGGAGTTATATTAAATGGAATCCGGCGGTGAAATCACAAGCGGATCAAGATGAAATTTGGGCGGCGTTAAATGATGACCGTATTGATATTCTTGCTACTGATCACGCCCCACATACAATCGAGGAAAAAGAGCAAAATTATTTCAAAGCACCATCAGGTGGACCTCTAGTTCAACATGCAGTATTGGCTATACTTGAAAAGGTAGATCAAGGGAAAATTTCATTGGTTCGTGCGGTGGAGAAAATGGCACATGCGCCGGCGGTTTGTTTTAAGATTGAGAAGAGAGGATTCATTCGCGAAGGTTATTTTGCTGATTTGGTAATTGTCGATTCAACTAAAACATTGACAGTGACGAAAGACAATGTGTTATATAAATGTGGATGGTCTCCTTTTGAAGGGTTTACGTTTAATCATACGATCGATACTACTTTTGTTAACGGGGAGATCGTTTACGCTGAAAATAAGGTTATCGAAGGCAATACAGGACAACGTATGACGTTTCATGTATAAAAGCGAATAGGCTAAGCAAGTAAAATGATGAGAAGAATAGTACCGATAATTGTTATTTTGCTTTTGAGTTGCTCAAATGAAGAAACGTATCAGCTACCTGAAAATATCTTAACGAAGGAGGAATTAATTCCCGTCTTAGTCGATCTTCAAATTTTAGAATCTCATTTTCAACGGCAATTTTCCCGTGTTGATTTATACCGTGAATCGCTGGATTCTTCTTCAGTTTCTATATTTGTTAATCATGGTATCACAAAAGGGGATTTTGTCGAAAGTTTAACTTTCTATTCAAAACAGGTAGACACCTTATTTTTGATCTATGAAGCGGCACTAGACACTATCAATATTCGTTTGGATCGCGCGCAATAAAAAAAGCGCCTCAGCTCATGCTAAGACGCTTTTCAAAAGGTTTATTCGTTTTTATTTCTTTACGAATTTCTTGATTTGGCTTCCTTGATCGTTTACCATTTCAATAAAATAAATACCTGTTGTTAGTTCATTCAAATCAATTTGAAATTGTTGTTCACCTGTTGTCGTTCCCAAATTAATAGTGCGAATAATTTGACCAGTAATATCAAGAACATTAACAGTTGTATTTGTAGTCTCCTTTGTGGAAAAACGAACGGTGATTGCGTCTGTTGCTGGATTAGGGAAAACACTTAAGAATTCAGAGGTTTCATTTTCATCTAAACTTACTTCTCCTTCGTTTAATCGAACGCGCACAATTGGTGCACTTCTGTCAAAGAATCCTCTTGAAAGGAATTCATCATCAAAACCTTGTACGTTGTTAAATCCAATGTCACCTTGACGCTCAAATATTGGTTGTGGTCCATTAGAATATTGGAAAGAACAGAAGACGTAAGTAGAGGTAGCATTTACATAAAATTCTTCCAAATCAAATGTTACAAAAGTACCGATATCTTCGGGTCTAATTTCATAGTCGTCAGTCGTATAAATGAGATTCCAAGCTGCACCACCTTCAGGGAATTCCCATACAGCGCCACCAATTATTTCACCTGCATTTTCGCTGTAATCGGTTAATTTTACCAATAGAGCCGTCGCGACATCATCCCCCTGAAAGGTGATAAGATTACCAAAATAAGCCAAACTTTCTTTTAGGGGCCAATTTAACGTTTCAATTACAGGGCCACCTGTATAATCTAGTGCCATGGTGTATTCCGTCAATTCGAAGTAATCATCTGAACGTTCGTTGTCCGTCATTTCGTCATCTACATCATCTCCAAAAGCAGTCCATTCGATCGTATAAAAACCAAGATCGGCAGGTGTATAACCCGTTGCAATGATAAGCGTATCTTGCTCACCGTTTAATAATGAAGTGATCGTTTCAGAAGTACCGCTGGCAGCAACTGCTCCAGAAGGATCTTTAATGGTCCAATTAAAACCAATATTTGTTTGTTCAATATGACCGATATTTTTGATAATTGCACCGATATTAAATTCCTGTGTATGCGCTTGTGCTAATTTTGAATAGACGATTCCACCATCATACATACGGTAGGTATCAACAATAGCCAAATCAGATTCATTGATATTCTCAATGCTTACATTATCGATTTGCCACCCATAATTCCAAGCGCCTTCCCAACGAAAACGAATCCAAACAGAAGACTCTGCGCCAGCTATGATGTCTGTAATATCCCAAGAAATATATTCTGGATTTGGCCGTGCTTCTCGTCCTGCACCTTCGTTTATTTCAATTTCAGTCCAAGTTAAACTATCCGTAGAAATGGCGATATAACAATGATCAGCAGTTTCTGCAGGTTGCCATTCGGCAAAAAATTGCTCGAATTGCAGTGCAACATATGTTCCAGCCGCAGGTGTTAAATCAATTTCCGGAGAAGTTAAGGTAGTGGCTTCAGCAATGGCATAGCTACTATTGTCTCCATCAGAATCTACCAATACCCATTGTGTAGGAGTACTTGTAGTCAAAACAGGAATCTGGAAAGTGTTTGCCGGATCATTTTCATGACCGGTACTGGTCAATTTGAAACCAACTGGCCCAGTTTGGATATTGGCCTCCCAACCCCCAAATCCGTCATCAAAATTTTCTGAATAGTAAATAGCACGATCTGCATCTGTCGTAATTTGTCGACCGTCCATAGTTGAGATTGCACCTGGGGCATATTTTTCAGTCGGTTGGTAACTGAAATTGTGCTGCATAAATGGTGCTTGCGAAAAAGACATGCTCGCCAAAAGCAGTGTCCCAATACTCAAGTAAATTTTTTTCATAGTGTACATAAAATAAGTTGAGCTAAAGTTAATAAATAGCTTTAGCTCAACAAAGTAAAATGAGTAATAAAATGATCTAATCAATTTAACCGTAGGACTGGTTGATTAAACTGAAGTTTCTAAATAGGCCTCGATAGGTAAACAACTGCATACGAGGTTTCGGTCACCATAAGCATTATCTACACGTCTCACCGGGGCAAAATATTTAGAGGACTGTAAATAGGCAGCTGGATACGCGGCTTCTTTACGCGAATAAGGGAATTCCCAGTTATCCGCGATTAAGCAAGCTGCTGTATGCGGTGCATTGTGTAATAGATTGTTCGAATGATCTAGTCCTAACGTTTCAATATTCGAAATTTCTTTACGTATTGAAATCATAGCTTCGATAAATCGATCTAATTCTTCCTTGTCTTCACTTTCCGTTGGTTCAATCATTAATGTGTTTGCCACTGGGAATGAAACCGTTGGTGCATGGAAACCATAATCAATCAATCGTTTTGCAATATCACCCGCTTCAACACCGGTTGTCTTTTTGAAATCACGACAATCCGCAATCATTTCATGGGCAACTGTTCCATTTTTACCTGTATATAAAATAGGGTAATGAGGCGCCAATTTAACGCGCAAATAATTCGCATTTAAAATAGCTATACGTGTAGATTCTGTTAATCCTTCAGCCCCTAACATTTTAATGTATCCGTATGAGATAAGTGAAACTAAAGCACTACCATATTTAGCTGCAGAAATCGATTTGATTTCATTCGTTTTATCTGCTGGATTTGCATTAGGATTGCCCGGTAAGAATGGAACGAGATGTTTAGCAACACCAATTGGCCCCATTCCTGGTCCACCGCCTCCGTGAGGAATAGCAAATGTTTTATGTAAGTTCAAGTGACACACATCAGCGCCAATATTTCCAGGGTTCGTTAAACCAACTTGTGCGTTCATATTCGCACCATCCATGTAAACTTGCCCACCGTTGTCGTGAACGATTGATGTAATCTCAATAATTGACTCCTCGTACACACCGTGTGTTGAAGGATAAGTGACCATTAAACAAGATAATTTATCTTTGTGTAATGTTGCTTTCTCTTTTAAATCAGCTACGTCAATATTTCCATTTTCATCACATTTTGTAACAACCACTTCCATTCCCGCCATTACAGCAGATGCAGGATTCGTTCCGTGAGCAGAAGAAGGAATTAAACAGATGTTACGTTGTAAATCACCATTTGCATGATGATAAGCACGAATAACCATTAGACCGGCATATTCTCCTTGCGCTCCTGAATTTGGTTGCATTGACATGCCTGCAAATCCGGTAATCTCACAAAGGTCACTTGCTAATTCACTCAAGATTTCTTCATAACCTTGAATTTGATCTTCCGGTGCATGTGGATGCATATTTGCAAATTCAGGCCACGATAAAGGAATCAATTCAGATGCAGCATTTAATTTCATAGTACATGATCCAAGAGCGATCATGGAATGTACAAGTGAAATATCTTTATTTTCTAAACTCTTGATATATCGCATCATTTTTGATTCTGAATGATGTGATTGGAAGACAGGGAAATCTAGGATTTTATCTGTTCTTAAATGCTCAGGAGCAAGTGGACATTTTTCTGATTGCCATTCTTCATTCACAACTGACGCATCTTTATTATTTGCTTTTGCAAATACAGCTAACAATGTTGTTAAACCAGTATCATTGATTGATTCGTCAATTGAAATTGTTACTTCTGTATCATTTACATATCGCAAGTTGATTTCATGTTCTAAAGCAACAGATTGCAAATCAGAAGTTGATAATCCATTTGGCATTTGAATGTGAAGTGTATCGAAATAACTTCCGTTCAGTGAAGTATAACCGAGTGCTTTCAATTTATTCTCAACATGCACCGCTTTAAGATGCATGGCTAATGCAATATTTCTCAAATGAGTTGGTCCGTGATACACGGCATACATACTCGCCATGATCGCCAATAAGGCTTGCGCTGTGCAAATATTTGATGTTGCTTTATCCCGTTTAATGTGTTGCTCACGCGTTTGAAGCGCCATTCGCAAGGCTTGATTTCCTTCTGCGTCAACAGAGATTCCGATAATACGACCAGGGATCTGACGTTTATAATCATCTCGCGTAGCAAAATACGCTGCATGCGGCCCACCTAATCCCATTGGCACACCAAAACGCTGCGTATTTCCAAAAACGGCATCTGCACCCAGTTGACCTGGAGGTGTTAGCACGACTAATGACATGATATCTGCAGCAACTCCGACTTTAATTTCGTTCGCGTGTGCGGTTTCGATAAAATCGCCTAAATCACCAACACGGCCAAATGTATCTGGGTATTGAACGATTGCTCCGAAAAATTCAGGTGTCGGAACAAAACTTTCAGGTGCGCCCATCACTACTTCTATGTTCATTCCTTCAGCACGTCCTCTAATCACGTCAATTGTTTGCGCATAACATGTATTCGATAAGAAAAATTTATTGGCGTCTGCTTTCTTTTGATCTCTCGTTCTTAAACTGTGAAACATAATCATGGCTTCGGCTGCCGCAGTTGCCTCATCTAATAGAGATGCATTTGCAAAATCCATTTTTGCTAAATCAGCAACCATGGTTTGAAAGTTTAATAAGGCTTCAAGTCGACCTTGAGCTATTTCAGCTTGATAAGGTGTATAAGCCGTATACCATCCCGGATTTTCAAAAATATTTCTCAAGTTTACACTTGGAACAACTGTTCCAAAATAACCTTGTCCAATAAAGTTGGTATACAATTTATTTTTAGCACCCATCTCACGCATGTGACCGAGATATTCGTTTTCTGTTAATGCTGGTTTTAAATCCAACGGTCGTTGTAAACGAATTTGATTGGGCACTGTTTTGTCGATCAATTCATCCAATGAATTAATGCCAATCGCCGCTAACATTTCCGATTTTTCGGAAGCATTTGGACCTACATGTCTGTCTTGAAATTTCATGTGTTATTTCCTTTTTTTTATGGTCACTTGCAACATCTGATTAAACCTCCAAAACTCCTTTAAGTTGGGGAGGTTTGTCAGTATGTTTCAGTTAATTTTTTGCACTTTACTTTATGCTTAGCCTTCAAGCATGCAAATATAAATAGATTGCTGTTAAAATTGTTCAAATTGAAATGGTTATTTAACTGAATATTATCAGTTTGTTATAAAATAAAAATGACGTTAATTTCTATACAATCCATTCGCATCCTACCATTCTTGAATGGATCGTTTAAAATTATAGGTTGGAAAAACCTTTGTGAGCGCCTCGATTAAATCTTCGATTTCATCCATTTCCATTTCTTCAACAAAATCAAAACCTTCTTTATTTTCGTCCCCATTATTCCCGTAAAAATGTTCGCTCAATCGCCCAAAAATGCAGGGAGGATCTTCGCTATCACCAGCATAGATAAAGAGTTCATTTTGTAATTTTGATCCTACTGCATCTGTCAAATCAAGTGAATCAATAAGTTTACCCATTTCATGCGAAAGAGCATCCAGTTCAGCTTCATTAAAACGTTCTAAATTTTTCTTTGTGATCGTTAATGTTGATCCATAATCACTCATACAATTGAATTTAGTTCACTTTGTTATTTAAGTATAAAAATAAAATAATTTCGGAAGTGTGCGTGAAGGTCGAAGAAATTATATCGGAAATTTAGATCAACTAACATTTCTATTGGGATAAATAGCAAAATTTAAGGTTCGATTATCAAATAAATTTATCAACTTTACCTCAAAAGATACCCTAATTTTAAGGACATGATGATAAAGCAAACAATTAGCATTTTGATCTTCTTTCTTACGAGTTTATCGCTCTATGCTCAGACCGAATTGGACTCTATAATTTTGTTGAATGGGCGTGTTTATCGCGGCACAATTACTGGAACTTCTGATAATCTGCTTACTTATAAAGAAATTGATCGAAAAGGAAATGAATTTTCAGGGGTGATGGAATATTATCGCGTATTCTCGTATACACAAAACGGAATGGAAAAGGTTGTTTACGAACAAGATGAGTACAAAGATAATTTTTTGACAGTCGAAGAGGCGAGAAATGCAACCTTGGGAAGTTATGATGCACGACAAACCTTTAAACCACGATTTGTTTTTTGGTCGAGTTTTGTAATTGGGTATGGTGCTTCGCTCTACGATACGTATCTCTTGCAAAAGACCATAAATCATCCCGACTATTTTGGCAATCAGACAACGAAGGGCTTTTTTAAATCAGACCCGACTTTTATGCCAATTCTCGCACCGCTCGTCTTGTCGGTTGGTTGGTCGTTCCCCAGTTTTAAAATTAAGGAGAAACAGATGATTCAAATGCATTTATTGAATGACGAAAGTTATTATAGAGGTTATCATAGAATTGCAAAGCAAAAAAGAATTTTGGGCGCATTGCGCGGCAGTCTTTTAGGAATTGGAGCAGGGTTAGTCACCTACGCCGTCTTTAAACAGTAAAGTATTTTGAATTTAATCGGTCGACTTCTTACGTTTTTAGTTTATTCTAATTTTTGGATTGGATTAGGAGCGGGACTAATTACATGGGAAACTTATATTATTCATGACTATCCAATCGATTATGAAGTTATTGGTTTCGTGTTTTTTGCAACAATTTTAACCTATACTTTTCAGCGATCTGTTAAATTGCTCAATCAGTCAAGGACCCAAAATGCCCGTTTGAGATGGATGCGGAGGAATGACTTACTTGTGAAAGCCATCCTTATTTTATCAACAGTTGCATGCATTCGACACGCTTTTTACTTCACTTTCGAAGTCTATGTACTCTTGGTTGGATGTGGATTTTTATCCTTGTTTTATATCGTTAAAATCCCAGGAAAATTAGGAAAAAACTTGAGGGACATTCCCTCGTTAAAGATTTTCTTGATTGCCACGGTTTGGTCGGCAACGGCCACTTTAATTCCCTATTTAAATCTTCAAAATCATGTGGGCGAATTTCCATGGCTCCTTTTCACAGCGAATTTCTTATTCATTATCGCTCTCACCATTCCTTTCGATATTAGAGATTTGCATTTAGATGAACCAGAAAAGAAAACGATCCCTCAATTAGTAGGTGAAAGGCGTTCGGTACAAATAGCCGTAGTATTATTAATTGTCTATTGGCCGCTGCTTTGCTTGCTGACAGGCCTGATTCTATACGCCAGTTTACTCGGCGTCTGTTTGTCAATCATTCTTGTCAATGGCGCAAAAAAAGCGAGTAATGATTTTTATTTTTCTTTCGTAATAGATGGCTTATTGATTCTCCTTCCACTGTTGTTTTGGATGGATCATTTTTACTTAAGTTGAGCTAAAACCTCACAAAAACGAGTTGCTGCTTCTTCTAATACTTCGTATGTATGTGCTTGAGAAATGAAGCCAACTTCGTATCCACTTGGACCAATATAAATGCCGTGATTTAATAATTCACCGTACATCTTTTTAAAGTCCAACATGGTACTTGCATCAATTTCATCTGCCTTGCGAATGGCGTCATGTTTTCCGAAAGTGAGCCAAAAAATAGAACCAATGGTCACCATTTCGAACGCAATTTCATTTGCTTTCGCGAAGGCATTAATCTTATCTACAAAAAAGCGCGTTCGTTTTTCTTGATCTTCATAAAACCCATCTTGCGCACAGACACTCAATTGCGCAATTCCCGCAGACATAGCTACCGGATTTCCACTCAATGTTCCTGCTTGATAGACATCTCCTAAAGGTGAGATACAGGCCATCAATTCGTCTGAAGCACCATAGGCTCCAACCGGTAATCCTCCGCCAATAATTTTTCCGTAGGTCACGATATCGGGGCGAATGCCATATAATTCTGCTGCACCTGAAAAAGCAACTCTAAATCCTGAAATCACTTCATCAAAAAAGAGGAGAATATTATTTTCTGTACATACTTTACGTAAAAACTCGAGGTATGATTTTTCTTGCAAAAGCAAGCCATTATTTGCTGGAATGGGTTCGATAATGATGCACGCAATATCATGTCCATATTCTTCAATGCATTTTAAAACGGCCGCTTCATCATTAAGGGGTAAAACCAAGGTTTCTTTCGTAAATCCTTCTGGAATTCCAGCTGATGTTGCTGTGCCAAATGTCGCCAAACCCGATCCTGCTTTTACTAAAAGCGAGTCCACATGTCCGTGATAACAACCTTCAAATTTCACAATTTTATTTTTGCCTGTATAACCTCTTGCTAATCGCACGCCAGACATCACGGCTTCGGTTCCTGAACTTACAAATCTTATTTTATCAATAAATGGATTGCGATCTAAAATCAATTGACCCAATTCGTTTTCCAACACTGTAGGAGCGCCAAATGAAGTTCCATTTTGCAATGTTTCAGTAATTTTTTCGCGCACTTGAGGATGATTGTGACCCAAAATAAGGGGCCCCCAACTACAACAAAAATCGATAAATTGATTCCCGTCTTCATCCCAAATATGCGCACCATCTCCTTTTTTTATGAAGAGCGGAGCACCGTCCACCGATCGAAAGGCACGGACGGGTGAATTGACACCGCCTGGGAATAGATGTTTAGCTTTTTCGAAGAGTTGTTCAGATTTGTGACGTGAGATCATAGCTTTTTTACCAATGTTAGTATCTTTGAATAAATTGTAAGTGCAAAATTAGAATAAACAATGGTAGCATACAAAAGTTCGCTCGAATTCGCAAAAGAAAAAGATTTAAAAGATCCCTTGAGATCCTATCGTGATCGTTTTTACATTCCGGTTATTAATGGAATTGAAACGATTTATTTTACGGGGAATTCACTCGGTCTTCAACCTACGTCTACGAAAGGCTATATTGAAGAAGAATTAGAGGCGTGGAAAAATTGGGGTGTTGAAGGACATTTTGAAGCAAAAAGACCCTGGTTTTCTTATCACGAATTTTTAACGGAGAAAATTGCAAAAGTTGTAGGAGCTAAACCAATTGAGGTGGTAGTAACACATAGTTTAACAACGAATTTGCATTTATTGATGGTATCGTTCTATCAACCCACGGCAACACGCTACAAAATTCTATGCGAGAAGAAAGCTTTTCCTTCTGATCAATATGCACTTGAATCGCAAGTTAAATTTCATGGCTTAGATCCAAAAGAAGCGATTATCGAAGTAGGTCCGCGTGCCGGCGAACATTTAATTCACGAAGAGGATATTTTAGCTGCAATTGCAGAAGCGGGTGATTCACTTGCAATGATCATGATTGGTGGCGTTAACTATTATTCTGGTCAATTATTTGACATGGAAACGATTACAAAAGCTGGCCATGCGGTGGGAGCAAAAGTGGGATTTGATTTGGCACATGCTGCGGGTAATGTAAAATTAGAACTGAATAAATGGGGTGTTGATTTTGCCGCATGGTGTTCATATAAATATTTAAATTCAAGTCCGGGTGGTGTATCAGGACTGTTTGTGCACGAGCGTCACGCCCATGACAAATCATTAATTCGATTTGCAGGTTGGTGGGGACACGATAAAGAAACACGGTTTTTAATGGAACCTGGTTTTAATCCAATGCCGGGCGCTGAGAGTTGGCAATTGAGCAATGCACCTGTGTTGGGCATGGCCGCTCATTTAGCTTCATTGGATATTTTTGATGAGGTTGGAATGGATGCCTTAATTGCAAAGCGTATCGACCTGACGAATTATCTTGAATTTTTAATCCATGATCTTTCAGCGCGCAAAGGTGATTTATGTTCATTCGAAATTATTACACCAAAGGATCCTAAACAGAGAGGGGCGCAATTGTCGATCTTATTACATGGAATGGGCAAAGGATTATTTGATGCCATCACTAAAATGGGTGTGATCGCTGATTGGCGTGAACCCAATGTGATTCGTATTGCCCCAGTTCCGCTTTATAATTCTTACGAAGATGTTTACCGTTTTAGTGAATGTCTAGAAAAAGCAATAAGCCATGATTGAGACCTACGATCCGGAATTAATTAAGCAATACCTTGGGGGATTGGCAAGCGAAGGAATGCCCATGGTAAAACTTATGGCGCAGGTACTTGTTATACTTGTTGTCGGAATAATGCTGTGGCGAATTAGTAGTATTTTTAATCGCAAAAGACAGAATCGACACCAAAACGTGTTTTCAAATTCACGTTTTCAAAAACAGTGGAGAAATAAATAATTGAAATGGAAAAAAGTGCAATCATTGTAGGAGCCGGTTTAGTGGGATCATTATGGGCTGTTTACTTATCAAAAGCAGGTTACAAAGTAACGATTTACGAGCGTAGACCGGATATTAGAAAAGCTGAAATTTCGGCGGGTAAATCAATCAACTTAGCACTTTCTGTTCGCGGATGGACGGCGCTAAAAGGGGTAGGAGTAGAGCATGAAGTGGATTCGATTGCCATTCCAATGCCAGGCAGAATTATGCATGATGAGGAAGGTAAGGTAACGTATCAGCCTTATGGAAAAGAGGGAGAAGCCATTTATTCGGTTTCACGTGGTGGCTTAAATGCGAAAATGATGGACATTGCTGAGCAAAGAGGCAAAGCAACGATTCATTATAATATTCAGTGTGTTGGAGCAGATTTGGAGGCGGGCATTGTCCATTTAAAAAACAGCTTAACAGGCGAGCATTTTGATGACAAAGCGGATGTTGTATTTGCTTGTGATGGCGCATTTTCTGCGGTTCGTTACAATGCCATGCAAAAGACAGATCGTTTTGATTATTCGCAAGATTTTATTGATGATGGGTACCGTGAATTATTATTGCCCGCGAATGCAGATGGGTCGTATAAAATCGATAAAAATGCTTTGCATATTTGGCCACGCGGTCGTTTTATGCTCATTGCTTTACCGAACGAAGACGGTTCGTTTACCTGTACGCTTTTTATGCCGTTTAAAGGGGAGAATTCATTTGAAACCTTAACGAATGACGAGGCGGTAACGAAATTTTTCAAAGAGACTTTCCGTGATTTTTATGACCTCTGTCCAAATTTATTGGACTCTTGGCATGCCAATCCACTGTCTTCATTAGCCATTGTGCGTTGTTATCCTTGGACGGTTGGTAAATTTGCCTTGATGGGAGATGCTGCGCATGCAACGGTTCCGTTTTATGGTCAAGGGATGAATGGTGGATTTGAAGATTGTACGGTAATGGCGCAGTTGATGGAAAAACATAACGAAGATTGGCCAAAAGTATTTGCGGAATACCAAGTTTTACGTAAGCCAGACGGTGATGCGTTGCAAGATTTATCGGTGCATAATTATTATGTAATGCGCGATTATGT
>JALQVX010000245.1 GCA_023263555.1 Crocinitomix sp. | reverse complement strand
ATCGGTTATGGAAAGCTCATAACATCCTGGATTTCGGCCACCCCAAGTCGAATTCGTTGACGTTTCTCCCGTTGTCAAATCAGTCCACAAAAAACTATAATCCGGAACACCTCCTGTTGCGGAAGCGTAAACCACTCCATTGCCATTTTGATAACCTGCGGTTCGACAATAAGCAGGGTCAGAAGCTACAAAACTGAACTCTAATTCCTGTGCTATTAAAATGTTAACACATAAAATCCCTAACCACAAAAATAAATGCTTTTTCATATTCAATGTTTTATTTAATGACTGAAAATCATTTATTATGCACAACAACTGGTAAAGTTACCACCGATTAATCCGATTTTTTCGGACAGAAAAAAATAAGAATACTGCCGCTAGTAGGGCAGAATAACGATAAAAATCATTCGAATGCAGCGCATCCAAGATTAGTAAACCAAAAATGACTAGAACGAGAATCAATTGTTGACCCAAGGCATAAAAACGTTTTGCATCTCTATTTCTAGTCTGCACCTGTAATTTTCCCGTATTCGCCTTATCCAAAAACGAACTGAGCGCCGAAGGCAATTGAATCAACGCTGTAAACTCCTGTTTAATGGTGTCTAGAATGATGGTTTTCAACCCTCCATCACTGAGCACTACTTTTGTGAGATAAGGCTTCACCGTATCCATGGCATGATAGGTTGGGGCAATAGTAGCACTTATACCGTGAAGAAGTAAAATTGCACGTTCCAATAAAATCCAATCTTTCGGAACCTCTAAGGTTTGTGACAACTCTCGAATTCCAACTTCCTTTCTGAGATTATCTAAACTACTTCCTTTAATGTCATCAAATGAAACATCTTTGATGTTGAGATTATCCATTTTAATCTCGTTTTGCACAAAATTTGTGAGTGCATCCACCAATTTACCAGCTACTTCGCGCGTATCATTATCATTTCCAAGAAAGCCCATTTTTTGGAGTGAGCGTAAAATTTTTGGGGTATCCTTTCGAATAATATTTTGAATGAGCACAGGTATTTCTTGGCGCATGGCTTCATTCAATTCGGCTGTTGCACCAAAATCCAATAAGATAATTTCTCCTGCTTCATTGATCAACACATTTCCAGGATGAGGATCAGCGTGATAAAACCCATCATCTAAAATGAGTTTACAAAAAACCGTAATGAGTCGATCTGCTATTTCTTTTCCGTCTAAATTCCATGCCTCAAGTTGCTGAACATTGGTGATTTTCACCCCTTCATGAAAAGCACATACAATCATTTTAGAGGAAGAATATTCAGGAAATAGCCGAGGCACAACGACACGTTGAAAATCTTCTAATTGCTCTCCAATGCGCATCATAGATTTCGCTTCGAGAGCATAATTTAATTCCTCCTCAACCATGAGGCGAACTTGTTTATATACATTTTCAATTCCCTTAATTTTAAAGAAAAAAGAAAAGCGTTTGATGAGGGTTTCAATGATGGTCAAATCGAGTTGTGCCAGCTCTTCAATATCGCTGTGTTGTACTTTTACAGCAACCCATTCCCCTGATTTTAGTTGTGCCTTATACACTTGCCCTATCGAAGCAGATGCAATTGGTGTAGCGTCGAAAGTTGCAAATATTTCTTCCAATTTCTCTCCTAATTCAGCCACTATGGTTTTTTCCGTTTCAGCAAAGTCACTTGCAGGAGCCTTATCTTGTAAAGATTCGAGAACAGTTGCATACGCATCTGGCAAAATGGTTGACATGACTGAAAGCAATTGACCAACCTTGGTAAAAAGACCTTTTAATTCGAGAATTGCTTCCTTTAAACGAAGGGCATTTTTTTCATGTAAGCGGATAAGTTTACTCTCATATCGATCAGCACGCATCAGGCGTTTCCGAATGAATAGAAAAAGGTATGAACCCACAATTCGATAGGCTACTTTATAAGCTCGCCATGATCGCTTTCTTGCAGAATTACTGTCCATTGTTTACGCTTTTTTGATTCATTCAAAGTTAGTAAGTAGAACACCCAATGTGACTTAGAAGTTCAATTATTTTAGAAAATAAATCCTGTGTTTAGATACGTTCATCCTTAATAATACATAAATTAG
This sequence comes from Crocinitomix sp., assembly GCA_023263555.1. Lineage (GTDB taxonomy): Bacteria > Bacteroidota > Bacteroidia > Flavobacteriales_D > Crocinitomicaceae > Crocinitomix. Next base: position 5,296 of record JALQVX010000245.1, on the reverse strand, counting down.
AAGACCATACAGTTAATTTTGATCTATTTTAAATACATAAAAACTTGCGTTTCATTACTAATTGTGGTGTTAACGATCTTTTCCTGCCGCAAAGACCCTGTCATAGAAGACTATATAGACGATCTTGAGGAGGACATTATAGAGGTTCCTTCAGAACCTGTTTTGCCGGACGAACCCTATGATTATGAAGCGCGCATATTTCCTTCATATTTTTTGGCAGACCCTTTATTGAATCTGATAAATACTTTAAATGATGGAAATCAAGTCACCAATGAAGGAGCTACCCTAGGGCGTGTTCTATTTTATGATAAAAATCTTTCGATCAACAATACCATCTCATGTGCTTCATGTCATCATCAAGCGCGCGGCTTTACAGATCCTCAACACTTTAGCGAAGGATTTGAAGGAGGGTTGAGTGAACGCAATTCCATGGCCATTGTAAATGTAAATTTTGAACGCCGTTTTTTTTGGGATACGCGAGCTTCGAGTATCGAACAACAGGTCTTAATGCCGATTGAACATCCTGTGGAAATGGGTATGAATTTAGAGCATTTAGTTGAACGGATTCAAGAAATTGCTTACTATAAACCCCTTATCATTGAGGCTTTCGGGGATTCGTTAGTCACGATTAATCGCTTAGCAAGGGCCTTAGGACAATTCTTAAAATCCATTCGATCCTACGAAAGCAAATACGACCAAGGAATGGCGAATGATTTTGCTGATTTCAATTCAACTGAATTAGCTGGAAAAGACCTCTTTATGAGTGGTGTTCACAGTTGCATTAATTGTCATACAACGGTTAATTTTGGAGGTGTAAGTAGTCATATCAATGGATTGGACGCTGTATCTGCCGATCCTGGAGTAGGCGCAATCACCGGAGATGAAGAAGATTATGGAAAATTTAAAACGGTGACCCTTCGCAACATAGAACTGACATCTCCCTACATGCATGACGGCCGTTTCGCAACATTAGATGACGTGCTTAACTTTTACTCAACCGAAATCCAACCTCATCCTTTTCTGGATGATCGACTCGCCATTGATTTTCACATTGGTGGTCCACCCAAAGATTTAAACCTCACGACAGAACAAAAGGCGCAATATATTGCTTTTTTGAAAACACTAACCGACTGGAATTTAATTGTTAATCCAATTTATTCAAATCCTTTTCCCGAGTAATTATTGTTTAATAATCTTCTGATAAACTTGTCCGTTTTTATTGTACTCAAGTCAATTTAAAACGTTTATTTGCTAAGGTGCATATTGAAAAATAGTAAATGATCAATCGACAAAAGCCAACTCGGGTTTTACTAACATTAATCATTGAGTAAAAGCAGGCCATTTTCGCGAATCTCTTTTAGAGCATCAAGCGATTTATTCATTTGAATTCCGTAATTAAGGAGCACAGCATCATGCCATTTGAACTTATAATCGCCGATTTGGTAGGGTTCAATTAAATGTTCATTTGTTAGCGATTGTTCAAAAGAAGTCACCCCTTTTGGAAGACCTGTCAAATCAAAAATACGACCATCAATTTTCAAATAAACATGCGCTTCTGGGATGAAATCCAAACTATTTTCTTGCAACAGCACACCAATTCCAGGGTTCGTTTGTTCAGACATTTCGTATTGCCCTAAAAATAACTGAACGGCCGACCAATCATTTTCCTCCGCGATTGTTTTAACCAAAGCGTGCTTAGTGCTGCACGTTCCGCATTCTTCATTAAAAACCAAAGAAAAATCAGCTCGATTTGAGTTGCGTTTATACGGCAATTGCTCGACCCACTCGATTAGGCTTTGAAAAGAAATAATACCTCTATCAACGCATTCTGAAGAGAATGGACCTTTTTCGGCCTCAATATGCCAATGCGCTAGTGGCATCATTATAGTGGAATGTTTCCATGCTTCTTTTTCGGTAATTTCGCCACCTTATTTTTGAGCATATCAAAAGCGCGCAATAATTTTTTTCTTGTTTCAGCTGGTTCAATTACCTCATCAACAAAGCCGTGAGAAGCGGCATTATAAGGATTGGCAAATAAGTTTGCGTATTCAGCTTCTTTCTCTAACCATTTTGCCTGAGGATCTTCTGCTTCCGAAATTTCTTTTCTAAAAATAATTTCAGCAGCACCTTTTGCACCCATTACGGCAATTTCCGCCGAAGGCCACGCATAATTCATGTCAGCACCAATATGTTTCGAGTTCATAACATCATACGCTCCACCATAAGCTTTGCGTGTGATCACTGTAATACGCGGTACTGTAGCTTCGCAAAATGCATATAATAATTTTGCCCCGTTATTGATAATTCCATTCCATTCTTGCTCCGTACCCGGTAAAAATCCTGGCACATCTTCTAAAACCAAAAGCGGAATATTAAAAGAATCGCAGAAACGTACAAAACGACCGGCCTTATTAGACGAATTAGAATCAAGAACACCTGCTAAGAATGCGGGTTGATTCGCAACGACACCAATACTTTTTCCTCCTAAAAAGGCAAAACCGATTACGATATTTTCAGCGTAAGCTTCCTGAACCTCATAAAAAGAGTTTTTATCAACCAATTCTTTGATCACATCCTTAATATCGTAGGGTTGATTTGGATTTGCTGGAATAATTGAATTTAATGCAGGACGTAATTCATCTTGTTTCTCATACGTATAATGCGGGGCGCCTTCCTCACAATTTTGAGGAAGATAGCTCATCAATTTTTTAATATCGTTGATGCATTTCAGATCATTTTCTACAGAAAAATGTGCAACTCCTGATTTTTGTGAATGTGTTGAAGCACCCCCCAACTCTTCAGAAGTAACTTCTTCATGTGTTACTGTTTTTACCACATTCGGTCCGGTTACGAACATGAAAGACGAATCTTGTACCATGTATATAAAATCAGTCAGTGCAGGAGAATAAACAGCACCACCTGCGCATGGCCCCATGATCGCTGAAATTTGCGGAACAACACCAGAAGCCATAGTATTACGGAAGAAAATATCCGCATAACCGCCCAATGAAACTACACCTTCTTGAATACGTGCACCACCCGAATCATTTAATCCGATTAAAGGAATCCCATTTTGAATGGAAAGATCCATAATTCGCACAATTTTTTTTGCATGAATTTCGGCCAAAGACCCTCCGAAAACAGTAAAGTCTTGACTGAAAACATAAACTGGTCTTCCGTGAACAAGACCGTAACCTGTTACGACCCCGTCACCTAAAAACTTTTGACGCTCTAAACCAAAGTTAATCGAACGGTGAGTTGCAAGCATTCCAATCTCTTCAAAACTACCCTCATCTACCAGCAAATCAATTCGTTCACGAGCGGTTAGTTTCCCTTTCCCATGTTGCGATTCGATTCGTGTTTCACCACCACCTTTTAAAGCTTCTTCTTTCTTTGAATTGAGTATGTCTAATTTTGATCCCATTCTACATTTTTTAAGCGCAAACTAAGTTAATACTTATTTTCCGAAGCAAGCAATTGAGTTAGAAAAAAGCACACAAAATTTTGACCTTAACATTAGTAAAAAGATAAGGTATTAAGACCAATATTAAAGTAGAACGAAGCCGGTTTAATCAATTGATTGGGCAAATAAAGGTATTGTTCCGCACTAGTTGTCATCATAGGTATATGAGCTGGTTTACGTTTTATCAATGCGTCAGGAAAAAAGGGTTGATCGTGGATGAACTCATTTTGAATCGCATTGCGCACCTTTTCACTATTGACACCAATATTTAATTCAGCTTGTTGATTACAAGGAAGCCATTGTTTGAGTTGAAAACTCAACAAACCAAGTGAGTGAGTGCGATTTTTGACATTTTTATCCTCATAATAACCAAAGCGAGCCCAATCCGTTTCTCCCTGTTGTTGAATTCTTGTGCAATCCGAATAATCATGTGTCCACAACACCGCTTCTATTCCAATTTTAGTATTGAGATATTGATATTCAACTAAAAAGGCACCCGTGCGAAACCGATCATTTTGATGTATAAAATTTCCAAACAAATCATTTTCTGTACTTATTGTCCAATTATACGCATTCAACCCTATTATTCCAGTTGATTGTGAAGTACCTTGACGATCCCAATAATACAGATATGCCAAACCAGCCGAGAGGTCATGAAACGTATTGTTTTCCATCAACCCTATGAAGTTATTTCTAAGTGTATCGGTGCTGCCAAAGCCAAATTGCAGACCTGCACCTGATTGCAGTTCTATCGTCTTACCTTTCAAACCATAACTTTGGAAATTATAGTACAATGAAGAACCTAGATTTACCTGAGCAAATTCAAGCGTTGAATAAAACGCTCCATGGATTCCGATTCGATTCACTGTTGTTCCAAATGAAAATGAAAGTCCAACCGTAAATCCGTGATCCAATTTTTGTCCATGTGTTGAAGCGCAAAAGGTGAGAAATAAAAAACTCAAGAATATTTTACAATACCTATTGATCATGAAGAGCTAATTCAAACAAATTTAAAAAAACGGCTAATTAAAATGGTACAGTTTCTGTAACGGTTGGATGAATTAAGAATTATATTTGAGGATGCGTTTTTTATTAAGCCTATTATTTCTTTCTTTAATACATGTTGCATCAGCACAAATCAAGGCTGATCAGACAACCTATGACTTTGGTGATCTTTATCCAAATGCCCAAACGTATGTGGATATTACATTCACAAATCACACGGACAAAAAACATTACTTATTAACGATTGATAAACCACGAGATGTTTATTATGTTTTTTCGAGTAAAATATTACTCCCCGATAGCTCTATCACTATTCGGCTGAAAATCAACGAAAGTTTAAAAGGCAAATTCAATCACGAAGTAGACATTTATTTCAGTGATTCAGACCAACCCATTACCATACGATTGACAGGTAATGTAAAAGAAGTCGGATCAAATCCATTAACCGCATGCCCTGATTTTAATAGTACTCCGCCAAAAAACAATACCTATACGTTTGAAATCACAGTGAAAGTATTAGACTCATTAACGCGCGAACCGTTGAAAAGATCAAAGGTTTACTTTGTACGAGGAAATGAATTAGTGGCTGAATTTTATACTGATAAAGATGGAATTGTTCACCGCGAAATGCTAATGGGCTATTATTTTATTACAGCAGAGAAAGAATTGTACGAGAGTAATTATAACGAGGGGTATTTAAACTTTCAACGGAATTATGTCGAGATTTTATTGAAACAACCTGAATTAGTAGAAGAACCTGATTTAGTTGCTGACGTGCCTGAAATTGAAGTTGAGGTTCCAGAAATAGAAGAAGACGAAGAAATCATT
>JALQVX010000136.1 GCA_023263555.1 Crocinitomix sp. | reverse complement strand
ATTTATACCAAGGAGGAAAAGGGCATACCGATACGACATGGGTAAATGGATTGTCTGTTTGGCAAAATATGGGTTACGTGGTTGAGGTAGATCCTCAGACGAGAGAAGTGATTCAAAAGCACTATAAAATGGGGAAATTTGTGCATGAAGATGTGCATTGTACGGCTGACGGCAAGACGGTTTACTTGACAGATGATATGAGTCCTGGCGTATTTTTTAAATATGAAACAATCGAACCTTTTGATTATTCGGACGGTCAACTTTTTGCTTTTAAACAGGGCGAAAGTGGAGGAGAAGGTTCGTGGATCACTTTACCTATGGACACCTTATCGTTAATTAATTGCGAAAAAATCGCAAAATCAATGGGAGCCACTATGTTTGTGCGTCATGAATGGTTGGAAGAGGTAAATGGAAAGTTATACATTTGTGAAACAGGCGAAGATAATTTTGATTGGGAAGCGTCAATCGCAATGGGCGGTACGGTTCCGGATTATTTAAGTGCTAATTTTTCAACAAGTGAATTTCAATTTGATGACCCATTTGGAAGGATATTAGAATTCGACCCATCCACTAATCGGATGCGTTCGTACCTTGAGGGTGGATTTTTTTCCGATAGTGTTGGATGTTTTTCCAACCCTGACTGCAATACTTCCGTTACCATAGGAGGTAAGACGTATTTAGTGATAAGTGAAGATATTAATTGGTTTGACCGAGGCAGAGTTAGTAAGGAAGCCGAGCAACGAAAGGATTTTTTTAACGAGATATATTTTCTAGATCTAGCAATAGAAAATCCAACGGTTGAAGACCTTATGCGATTTTGTGTTGCGCCGAGAGGTGCTGAAACAACAGGGGTTATTTTTCTGCCAGATGGTAGTATGATCATGAATATTCAGCACCCTAAATCAACAAATAAGGGGGTGTTTACCAAGTCAACTACTATTATAGTCGAAGGATTTAAGAGATGAAGAAAAGAAGTTTAGTAATTAGTTTAGTCGTCATGATAATTGCGATTAGCTGCAATAAACCAGCAGAAGAATGTGTTGAGGAAAAATTGACAGCAGCATTTGTACTCGATTATCCCGACACTGTTCAAGTCAATGTTCCGTTTACGTTTAGTGTTGGATATGTTGTTGAAAATTCGTGTGGTGAATTTGGAAAATTTGAAGGTGAACTGCATGGCAATAAGATAGACGCGAAGCTTAAAACGTATTATAATGGTTGCAGTTGTGTTAATGAGTTTCAGGAAAAATCTACCATTTATCCGCTAACTTTTGATGAAGTTGGAACGTATGAATTACGTTTTTGGATTGCAGAGAATGAGTTTGATACGTATATCGTTGAAGTGATCGAGTAAAAATTCATTGTTGATATTCTTTCTTTCTTTTCGTTATTCTCTTTGATTTAGCCATTACATTTGTATATGAGCTCTCTTGTTGTTAAAAATCTTTCTGTTGCCTATTCCGAAAAAAATGTGTTGAAAAATGTCTCCTTCACTCAACTTGAAGGGGAGGTTATTGTAATCTTAGGGGCAAGTGGAGATGGTAAGTCTACACTTTTAAAGGCTTTAGCTGGTCTGCTCGTGCGAACAGAAGGCGAAATTATATTTGAAGGAGAACGGGTGTTAGATCCTTCAGAACAACTTGTTCCGGGGCATCCTCGAATAAAATTGGTCAACCAAGACTTCAATTTGGATGACTTTCATACGGTCGAAGAAAATATTAAGCTTCGGCTCTTAGCATACAATCAGTCGTATCAAGAGCAGCGCGTAAAAGAACTCTTGCGATTAACAGGGTTGGGAACGTTTAGAAATCAACGTGCAAAAGATTTATCCGGAGGACAACGTCAGCGACTAGCGATTGCCAGGGCACTTGCGGATGAACCCGATTTTATCTTATTGGATGAACCGTTTAATCAACTTGATTTTCAGACTAAGAATAGAATCGAACGACACATTAAGAATTACCTCAAAAAATACAATATTGGAGCCATAATGGTTACGCATAATGGTGTAGAAGCCTTGGAATGGGCAGATCGTATTTTATTATTGGAGAAAGGAAAAATTACCCGTAATGATGTGCCAGAAGTCTTTTTTAATTTCCCACGCAGCCTAAAAGAAGCTCGCTTTTTTGGTGAGGTGAATAAGGTTGTATATAGAGAGGAGAAAATTTATTTTCGTCCGTCATTTTTCAGCCCAACAAAGGATACTGTCCACTCATTTAAAATGGATATTCAATTCGTCTCAAAAACCCACCTTGGCTGGTACTCAGCCTACCGCTTTAAAGTTGGAACGACACTCGTTCAGTTTTATTCGGTGAAAGATATTTCCTCACTTAAAACTGTTTATATTCGAAAAATTGTGTTTAATGATTAAAATGTAATCTTTTTTTAATACATTTGATTAAATATTAATCATTTAGATTCAAGTATCATGAGTGAAGAAATCAAATCAGGACGAATAGGTGAAAATTTAAAATTATTGCGTAAGTACCGTAAAATCTCGCAAGAGGAACTCGCAAATGAATTGGGATTGACACGATCTTCTTACAGCGGGTATGAGAATGGAGTGGCAGAACCAAATCTTGAAAACTTGATTAAGTTCAGCAATTTCTTCAATATTTCATTGGATAAATTAATCAAACTGGATCTAGGTGAAATTTCTACGCAAGAATGGGACAAAATTGAACGGGGTATCGAAGCGGATGTTGAAGGTAAATCTGTCCGTATTTTGGCATTAACGGTCGATTCGGACAATAATGATAATATTGAATTGGTTTCTAAAAAGGCGCGTGCAGGGTATACCTCAGGTTATGCCGATCCAGAATTTATAAGTGTATTACCAACGTTTAATTTGCCTTTTTTAAAGAAAGATCGAAAATACCGAACATTTCCTATTAGTGGCGATTCAATGCCCCCTGTTTCAGATGGCAGCTATGTGGTGGCGGAGTATGTGGAGAATTGGAATTCTGTGAAAGATGGATTTCCGCACATTGTAGTAACCTTAGATGATGGTATTGTATTTAAAAATGTGTACAAACGTTTATCTGATTCGCAATCTTTTCAACTTTGCTCAACGAATCCATTGTATGAACCCTATGATGTACACGCAAATGATATTGTTGAGATTTGGAAGTTTGTAAGTTATATTTCTTCGGATATGCCATCTACCGAGTTTAAAGAAAGTGATTTGACTAAAGCAATTCTTAATCTTCAGGTTGAAGTGAAACATTTGAAAAATGTTTACATACCTAGAAATCAACTGCATTCTTAATTGTAGGAAGATAAATTCAATGAAAGGCTTTTATCTCGCTTTGTTCATCCTTTCAGGTATAATAGGGCAAAGTCAAACGCTAAATTATGAGGAGAAAGCTATTCAGTTTTTCATAGATTCGTTGGAAAGAAATGATCTCTTCGCTAAAACATGTGATTGTGTTGATCTTGTCTATTTCACTGAAAATAAATTATTGGTTTACGATTCAACCTATTCAAATTCGGATTTAATTTTTTTACGCTCCTTATTTCAGGGAACTGAACTTTCACATGAATCTTTTGCCCGATATCGTCAAGATTCGAAACGACTGGTTCTTTCAGATTCCATATCGCGGGTTTCGCTGACTTCAAATCCCAAAGATTTTCAAGAGAATACGTATCTGTTGCGTTTTTCGGATCGTTTGATGTATAAAGAATTCACAATTATCTCATTTTCAATTAAAAACTCACCACTCTGTTCGGGATTAACGTTCTATTTCCTTTTTGATCAAACTGGAAAAATGATCCAGACAAAGCAGTTGGCATGGTGTGATGATCAAGGTTGAACCTTCAAATTTTTACTATAATTTTGTAACGAAAAGGGGAAGATGTAGACTAACCCAACAAAGCTTACATTTTGCATTATTTCAACTACTCGTTCGTTAAAATTTGAAGTCAAAACAGGACATATTTACAGGGTATTTACGAGATCACCAAGGTATCATTATTAAGGTGGCTCGCATGTATGCAGATAATCCTGACGATCAATCAGATTTAATTCAAGAGATCTCTTTGCAATTATGGAAATCATTTGATGGATTTAAAGGGGATAGCAAATTCTCAACATGGCTTTATCGTGTGGCGCTTAATACAGCTATAACCTTTCTCAAAAAAGAAAAAAGACGAGTCGATAAGATGTCCTTAGGGGTTGGGGTAGAAGCAATATCGGATATGCCAGAGGTGGATAAAAACAGTCAGTTAGCTCATTTTTACAGAGCCGTTCAAGATCTCAATCAAATAGAAAAGGCACTTATTTTTTTATTTATTGAAGGACTAGCGCATAAAGAGATTGCGGTTAATCTTGGATTGTCAGAGGTAAATACACGGGTTAAACTGAACCGCACGAAGCAAAAATTACAAGAAATTATTAAAAAGCAAGGTTATGAATTTTGATGATATAAAAAAAGAAATGGACGATTCAGTGGCGAATCAAAACGTTGATTTAAGTCAAATTGAATGGGGTAAAGTTGGACGAAACCCCGTTGAAAAGATTAGGTCTAATATGAAATCGGAAATTATAACCCAATTGGTGGCGATCCTTATTTTTATGATTTATCCCATCCTTTTGGCTATGCCGGCGTTTTCGGAAGCAATTTATTACATATTTATGTTTATCACGTCGTTGATGACCATGGCTTATGTATTGAAATTAACGTTCTTCCTCAAAAGAACGTCACGTTTTTCTCTAAATACGAAAGATGCGCTTCAACATTTTGTCTATGAAGCAAAGCTCACCTTGGAGGTTTATAAGTCCTTTGTAATAGCTGGATCTTTATTATTGCCCGTTCCTGTTTTTGCATTGTTGGCAGGATTTAAATTGAGTGGGGATGTGTTGTTATTTGAAAAATGGTTCTTGTTAGATGTATCGCAACTTGATTTGATTTTACTTATAGTTGGGTATATCGCAGTGGCTTTTATTTTCTATTTCATTACAGTAGGCTGGACGAAAATGCTCTATGGTAAATACCTTGCTCTATTGGAACAGGTGCTATCTGATTTAGAACCATAAAAAAAGCCGAACAACAATGCTCGGCTTTCCTTTATATTTTAGGCGTATACCTTATGCTGGATTCGACTCCGGTTTCGGCATTAACGCTTTACGTGACAATTTGAATTTTTTCGTTTTCGGATCTTGTCCAATTACTTTAAAACGCAATACATCACCTTCTTTACATACATCTTCTACTTTTTCAACACGTTTGTGATCTAATTCGGAAATGTGAATTAATCCATCCATACCAGGAAGAATCTCAACGAAACATCCATAAGCTTGAATTGATTTCACTTTACCTTCATAAATCTCATCCACTTCAACAGTAGGAGGGAATGCGATCATTCGGATTTGTTTTAATGCAGCTTCCATATCTTCGGCATTGTGCGCAACGATTTGAACATTTCCTTCACCTTTCTCGTTCTCCTCGATTGTGATGGTTGTGTTCGTGTCTTTTTGCATTTGCTGAATGATCTTTCCACCAGGTCCGATAATTGCTCCGATACAGTCATTAGGAACTACGAGCGCTTCGATACGAGGAGCATTCGGTTTTAATGCAGCATTTGGTTTGTCTAATGTTTTTAAGATTTCTCCTAAGATATGTAAACGACCTTCACGTGCTTGTTCTAATGCTTCAGTTAAGACTTCGAAAGAAAGTCCATCCACTTTGATGTCCATTTGACATGCCGTGATTCCATCAGCTGTACCTGTTACCTTGAAATCCATATCACCTAAATGATCTTCGTCTCCAAGGATATCAGAAAGGACACAGAATTTGCCATCAGGATCTGAAATTAATCCCATAGCAATACCCGAAACTGGTTTTTTCATTTGAATACCACCATCCATCAATGCCAATGTTCCCGCACAAACTGTTGCCATTGAAGACGAACCATTTGATTCAAGAATATCAGAAACGATACGAATTGTATACGGGTTATCATCTGGAAGCATGTTTTTCAATGCACGTAATGCAAGGTTACCATGTCCAATTTCTCTACGTGATACGCCTCTAATCGGACGAGCTTCACCTGTAGAAAAAGGCGGGAAATTATAATGGAGCATAAACTTCTCAAATCGCTTGTCAGCCATTGAATCGATCATTTGCTCATCCAATTTACCTCCTAACGTTAAGGTTGTCAATGATTGCGTTTCTCCACGTGTAAAGATAGCAGAACCGTGAGCAGCAGGAATGTAATCAACTTCAGACCAAATCGGTCGAATTTCATTCATTTTTCTACCATCCAAACGAATTCGCTCATCCAGCATTACGCGGCGAACAGCTTTCTTCATTGTTTCTTTATAGTATACTCCAATAAATGGCTTTTCAACTTCCAATTCTTCTTCAGAAAGTGAAGCAATATATTCATCTTTGATTTCTCCGAAGAGTTGACCTCTTTTAGATTTGTCAGCTAAGCCCATACGAGCAACTGCCATACATTTTTCGTAAGTAGCAGCATGAACTTTAGCTTTTACAGCTTCGTCATGTGATTCGTGTGAATATTCACGTTTCTCAGCAGAAGCAGGTACTTCGCTTGCTAATTCAACTTGAAATTTACATTGTTCTTTAATCGCTTCATGAGCAACTTTGATGATTTCTACCATTTCGGCTTCTGAAATCTCGTGCATTTCACCTTCTAACATCACGATATTTTCTGCTGTACCAGCAATCATAACGTCTACATCAGATTGATCAAATTGTTCAAACGTTGGGTTGATTACCCAATTTCCATCTATGCGACCAACGCGCACTTCCGACATTGGACCGTTGAATGGAATGTTTGAAACGGCAATTGCAGCAGAAGCAGCAAATCCCGCCAAGGAATCAGGCATGTTAACACCGTCAAATGAAATCAATTGCATCATTAATTGTGTGTCTGCGTGATAATCGTCCGGAAAAAGAGGACGTAACGCACGGTCAACTAAACGCATGATTAAGATTTCGTCATCCGAAGGTCTTGCCTCACGCTTTAGGTAACCACCTGGAATTTTTCCACCAGCAGAGAATTTTTCTCTGTAATCTACTGTTAAAGGAAGAAAATCAACTCCTTCTTTTGCTTCTCGACTAGAAACAACAGTAGAAAGAATCATTGTTCCACCACATTTTACAACCACAGCACCATCAGCTTGTTTGGCTAATTTTCCTGTTTCAACAGAAATTTGTCTGCCATTACCGAGGTCGATTGTTTTTGTTATTACATTCATATTTGTTTGTTTTTTGAAACGGGGCTTCTTCTTACCCATATCGGGGATCCGTTTCGATTGTTTATTTGTTTATTTTTCTTTAATGATCTATCCTTAATTTATGCTGGCTTTTGGTGGTAAAAGACAACTATAAATTCAACAAAAAAGGCAATTAAAACCGAAATTTCAATTGCCCCTTTAATTCTTTATTTAATCGAACTTGATTATCTTCTTAAGCTTAGTTCTTTTACAATCGCTCTATAACGCTCAATGTCTTTCTTTTTCAAGTAATCCAATAAACTTCTACGTTTACCAACTAACAATTGCAATGAACGTTGTGTTCCGTAATCTTTACGGTTTAATTTCAAATGCTCAGTTAGATGAGCAATTCTGTAAGTGAACAAAGCAATTTGTCCTTCTGCGCTACCGGTATCTTTTTCGTTCGTACCGTGCTTTTTAAAAATTTCTTCTTTTTTCTCTGTTGATAAATACATGCCAAAATTAGTTTAATGAATATTATGTATATCGGGTGCAAAGATAGTACTAATTTCAGATCTTCGCTTTACTTTTTAGATTTTATTTTCTAAGAAGTTGTTTCGTCAGTTTTCACATCCTCTTCAACAGCCTCATCATTCGCTTTAAACATTCTTAAAAGTTGAACGAGTTTCGCTTTCAAATCTTTTCGATCCACAATTAAATCCAGGAAACCATGCTCTAAAATAAATTCAGATCGTTGGAAACCCTCTGGTAAATCCCGACCGATTGTTTCTTTTACAATACGCGGACCTGCAAAACCAATTAGTGCGTTAGGTTCAGCCATATTAATATCTCCTAACATAGCAAAAGATGCAGTGACACCTCCTGTAGTAGGGTCGGTGAGTAAAGATATATACGGTAATTTAGCAGCTGATAATTGATTTAATTTTGCAGAAGTTTTAGCCATTTGCATTAGAGATAATCCCGCTTCCATCATTCGTGCTCCACCTGATTTTGAGATAATTAGCAGTGGCGCATGTAATTCAATCGCTTTATCGATCGCTCGTGCAATTTTTTCACCAACTACAGACCCCATAGAACCTCCGATAAAGCCAAAATCCATTGCTGCAATCACAAGTTGTTCACCATCTATTTTACCATGAGCAACGCGAATGGCGTCTTTAAGTCCTGTTTTTTCTTCAACCGCTTTGATA